>JBILYW010000260.1:0-5491 GCA_044377555.1 Pseudomonas sp. | reverse complement strand
TCGGGCCTTATCTGGCCGTGATCACCGCGCTGGTGAGCATGCCGTTTACCTTCTTCATGTCCAACGATGCGTTCTACTACGGCGTATTGCCGGTACTGGCCGAAGCGGCCAGCCACTACGGCATCACTGCAGCCGAAATGGCCCGCGCCTCGATTGTTGGCCAGCCTGTGCATTTGCTGAGCCCATTGGTGCCATCGACTTACTTGCTGGTGGCTTTGGCCGGCATCGAGTTCGGCGATCACCAGCGCTTCACCCTCAAGTGGGCCATTCTGGTGTGCCTGGTCATCATGGTTGCGGCGCTGCTGTTGGGGACATTCCCGCTGTTCAGCACGCTTTAACCCCCTCCGGTGTGGGAGCGGGCTGGCTCGCGATGCAAACGACGCGGTGTTTGAGTTAAACCGTATCGAAGCCATCGCGAGCCAGCCCGCTCCCACAATGCCATCATCGTCCGCCAGTGTTTCAACCTTCCCCGCGCTATGCGATGCTGGCGCTCTGCTCAATTGCCGACTACATGTTAAGAATCATCTGTAGGAACGGCCCGCAGCTATCTGATCCTTAGACATATCTATTACAGGGAGCCAGCATGCTGACCCTGCTCAATCTGCTTTCCGCTGTGGCCTTGCTGATCTGGGGCACACACATCGTCCGAACCGGCATTCTGCGGGTCTACGGCACAAACCTGCGCCATGTCATCGGGCAAAACGTATCCAGGCGCATGTTCGCCTTTGTCGCCGGGATCGTGGTCACCGCCATGGTGCAAAGCAGCAACGCCACCGCCATGCTGGTGACTTCCTTCGTCGGCCAGGGGCTGATGGCGCTGACCCCCGCGCTGGCAACCATGCTCGGCGCCGATGTCGGTACGGCCTTGATGGCCCGGGTACTGACGTTCGACCTCACGTGGCTGTCGCCGCTGCTGATTTTTCTGGGGGTGATTTTCTTTCTGACCCGCAAGCAAACCCGCGCCGGGCAACTGGGCCGGGTCGGGATTGGTCTGGGCCTGATTATCCTGGCGCTGCAACTGATCGTCGAAGCGGCAGCACCCATCACCCATGCCCAGGGCGTGAAGGTGATATTTGCCTCGTTGACCGGCGACATCCTGCTCGATGCCCTGGTCGGCGCCCTGTTCGCAATGATCTCCTACTCAAGCCTGGCCGCCGTGCTGCTGACCGCAACATTGGCCGGCGCGGGCGTGATCAGCCTGCACGTGGCAATCGGTCTGGTGATTGGCGCGAACATTGGCAGCGGCGTGCTGGCGTTCCTCAGTACCAACATGCAAAACGCCGCCGGGCGTCAGGTGGCACTGGGCAGCCTGCTGTACAAACTGATCGGTCTGTTGCTGATCATGCCCGTGCTCAATCCGCTGGTGGCCTGGATGGACAGCCTGAGCTACAGCGCCCAAGAGTTGGTGATCGGTTTTCACCTGCTCTACAACACCGTTCGCTGCTTCCTGATGTTGCCGACGGTAGGCGTGATGGCGCGAATTTGCGCCTGGCTGCTGCCCGAACGCGAGCAGGCCAATGGCGTAGTGAAACCGCGTCACCTGGACCCGACCGCCCTGGACACGCCCAGCCTGGCGCTGACCAACGCGGTACGTGAAACCCTGCGTATTGGCGACCTGATCGACACCATGTTGGTCAATATGCTCGACGTACTGCGCGGCAAGCAAACGGCCATCACCCAGGAAATGCGCACCCTGAGCGATGAAGTCGAAGTGCTGTACAGCGCGGTCAAACTCTACCTGGCTCAGATGCCACGGGAGGACTTGAGCGAACAGGACAGCCGGCGCTGGGCAGAAATCATCGAGCTGGCGATCAACCTCAAACTCGCCAGTGACGTGATTGAACGCATGCTGCGCAAAGTGCAGCAACAGAAAACCTCGCAGCGCCGATCATTCTCAGAAACAGGGCTGGAAGAACTGGTGGGCCTGCATACTCAGTTGATCGACAATCTGCGCCTCGGGCTCACCGTCTTCCTGAATTCGGACCCGCAAAGTGCACGCCAGTTGCTACGCGAGAAACGCCGTTTTCGCGCGCAGGAGCGGCGTTTGGCCCACGCTCATGTAAGTCGTCTGCAGCGTAAAATCACGCAAAGTATCGAGACCAGTTCCATGCACCTGGAGCTGATTGCTGATATGAAACGCTTGAACTCGCTGTTCTGCGGCAGTGCTTACGTGGTGCTGGAAACCTCTGAGATCGGTGCGCTGGAGCTGGATGCCACCGCCGATACCCAGCATTTTCCTTGAACGTTGCCCTCCGGGCTGTTGTCAGTCGTTAAGCAGCGGCTAAGCTGCACCAGCTCAAGGACTCGAGAATTCAGGGATTTTTTATGCGTTGCCTGCTGTTCATATGCTTGCTGCTCGGCGCGGGTCAGGGTTTTGCCCTTGATCGTTACAGCGTTGAGGGCTACCAACTGCCCAATGGTCTGCAACTGATCCTCAAACCCGGCAATGATCGCGGGCACGTGGCCATTCGCCTGGTGGTCGGCGTGGGGCTGGACGATTTCACCTGTGCCGATCAGCAATTGCCGCACCTGCTGGAACACTTGCTGTTCAGTGGCACCGACGCTACCGGCGAAGGTGGCCTGGAGGAGCGAATGCAGGCCCTGGGTGGCGAGTGGAACGCCTTTACCAGCAGCGCCGACACCACTTTTGTGATCGAAGCCCCGGCCAAAAACCAGCGCAAGATCCTCGACCTGCTCCTGGGGCTGCTCACCCATACGCAGCTCACCGAGCAACGTATCAGCGACGCCAAGCAAGTGGTTGAGCGCGAAGACGGCGGCCACTATTCGCACTTGCAGCGGTGGCTGGACCGTCAGGATCTGGGCCACAGCGCCAGCAACCAGCTGGCGGTTGAGCTGGGTCTCAAATGCGCCGAGCGGGCCGAAGTGCATGACCTCACGCGCCAGCAGTTAGAGGCCGTGCGCCAGAACTGGTACGCGCCCAACAACATGACGCTGATTATCGTCGGCGACCTTGACCGGCTGCTGCCTGCCTATCTGGAACGCACTTACGGTGCTCTCGAGCCGGTCGAGCCCAGTGAGCACCGGCCCTTGGCCGAAATCGATGCCAAGGCCGACGCCGAGCGCGAGCTGGTGCGCGGCGTCGTCGGTGATAGCGCGACCCTGCACTGGCTGTTGCCGGAGCCGGTGATCGAGGGGCAGTCCGATGAAACCTGGAGCCTGCTTCGCGATTATCTGGAGTGGGCGCTGTACAGCGAACTGCGGCTCAAGCACGGCTTGTCTTACGGGCCATGGGCTGAGCGCGAGGTGTTCGGCGGCGTGAGCTTTTTAAGCCTCAATGCAGACCTTGAGCGCGATCAAGTACCTCAGGCCCGGCAGGTTGTGGAGCAACTCAAGGCCCAACTGCTCAAGGACGGGCTGGACCCGCAAGTGTTTGCCCGGCTCAAGAACACCGCCATTGCCCGCAAGGCGTGGACAGTGCAAGGCAACAGCGCGCTGGCCGATTACTACTGGGCTTCGCTGGGTGACTACGACGAGGGCCACTTCACCGATCCGGCGAGGCAGCTCCAGGCCATCAGCCTTGAGCAGGCCAACACGGCGATGCGCGAGCTGTTTGCCGAACCCGGGTATGTGCGCATCGAGAAGCCGCTGTTCAGTTACCACGGCTTGAGCATGGCCATCCTGGGCGGGCTGGCGTTGCTGATCATCGCTGCGGTGGCCTGGCGCACCTGGCGTCGACGTTAAGCGCTCATTGCCCCACTCAGAAACTCTTTGATACCGTAAAATCATTGCCAATTCGCGGCTGGTTAACCCAGCCGCCAGCGTGCGGAGTATTCATCGTGAGTGATCGTTCCAATCCTTGGCAATTGCAGGCCATCGTCTGCCAACTGCGCACGGCGCGAAACCAGTGGCGCACGCAAAACGGGCGTGTCAGTGGCGAGCAGGGGGGCCGCGAGCTGCCGTCGCGTGCCGCGATGGCCGATATTCTTGAAGCCCTGTGCGGTGCATTGTTTCCGATGCGCCTGGGCCCTGTGGATTTGCGTGAAGAGAGTGAAGACTTTTATGTCGGCCACACCCTCGACGTAGCGCTCAATGCCTTGTTGGCCCAGGCCAAGCTGGAGTTGCGCTATGCGGCGCGCCAGAGCGGCGAGCCCGATGATGGCGTCAGCGACACCGCCACCTTGCTGATTCAGGATTTCGCCCTGGCGTTGCCGGGCCTGCGCACCCTCCTGGACACCGACGTACTGGCCGCCTACCACGGCGACCCGGCGGCGCGCAGTGTGGATGAAGTGCTGTTGTGCTACCCGGGGATTCTGGCGGTGATTCACCACCGTCTGGCGCATCATCTGTACCGCGCCGGGTTGCCGTTGCTGGCGCGGATCAGCGCAGAGATTGCGCACTCGGCCACCGGCATTGATATTCACCCGGGCGCGCAGATTGGCCGCAGCTTCTTTATCGACCACGGGACGGGTGTTGTGATCGGGGAAACCGCGATTATCGGCGAACGTGTAAGGATCTATCAGGCTGTGACCCTGGGGGCCAAGCGCTTCCCGGCGGACGAGTCGGGCCAGCTGCAAAAAGGTCATCCGCGCCATCCGATTGTTGAGGATGACGTGGTGATCTATGCCGGGGCGACGATTCTGGGCCGTATTACCATTGGTCAGGGCTCGACCATTGGCGGCAACGTGTGGCTGACCCGCAGTGTGCCGGCGGGCTGCAACCTGACCCAGGCCAACTTGCTGCACGATGACGGGACGCAGAAGTAAGGCAAAACACTGAACTCTAATTGTGGGAGCGCCGCTCCCACAGTTTGTTCAGCATTCACTCAGCGGGCGGTACGCACGCCTTCTGCCAGCGCCGCGCACAAGCTCAGCACACCATCCACCGCCTGTTCAGGGGTCGCGGCATTTTCGATCTTGTCGATCAGTGCAGAACCGACCACCACGCCATCTGCCAGACGGGCAATCGCTGCCGCCTGCTCGGGGGTGCGAATGCCAAAGCCAACGCTGATCGGCAAGTCGGTATGACGACGCAGGCGCTCAATGGCCGCGCTCACTTGTTCGGTGGTCGCGGAACCTGCGCCGGTCACGCCCGCCACCGACACGTAGTACACAAACCCCGAGCTGCCCGCCAACACGGTCGGCAAACGCACATCGTCAGTGGTCGGGGTGGTCAGGCGGATAAAGTCCAGGCCTGCGGCCTGCGCCGGGTCACACAGCTCGCTGTTGTGCTCAGGTGGCATGTCGACCACGATCAGGCCGTCTACGCCCGCAGCGACGGCCTCGGCCACGAACTTGGGCACACCGTAGTGGTGGATCGGGTTGAAGTAGCCCATCAGCACCAGCGGCGTATCGCTGTTGCCTTCACGGAACTCGCGAACCATTTGCAGGGTTTTCGCCAGGTTCTGTTTGTTGCCCAGCGCGCGGATGTTGGCCAGCTGAATCGCCGGGCCGTCGGCCATTGGATCGGTGAAGGGCATGCCCAGCTCGATCACGTCGGCGCCCGCTGCAGGCAAACCCTTGAGGATCGCCAG
>JBILYW010000259.1:0-5520 GCA_044377555.1 Pseudomonas sp. | reverse complement strand
CGCTCTTTGAGGCAGTACAGGTATTCATGGATAAGCGGCGCATTTTCCAGCGTAAGTACCCGCAGTTGCGGGTCGTGCGGCACCTCTTGCCGGGCAATGATGCTGATGCCGATATTGCGCAATACCGCCTCGCGGATCGACTCGCGGCTGCCGATCTCCAGCAGCGGGCCAAAGCTCACACCGGCGCTGGCCAGCAGCTCTTCTGTCAGCTTGCGCGTGGTCGAACCCTGCTCGCGCATCAACAGGCAATGCCCCGCCAGCGCACTCAACGGCACGTGTTCGAGCTTGGCCAGCGGGTGATTGCGATGCACCGCCAGCACCAGCGGATCGGTGCCGAGTACGCGGCGAATCAGGCGTGGGTCTTCCAGTAACTGCGACGACGCGGCGATGTCGACCCGGTATTCATCCAGCGCCTCCAGCACCTGCTGGGAGTTGCCGATGTCCACCGACACTTCGATCTGCGGCAAGCGTTCGCGAAAGGCCTTCACCAGATCGAGAATGTAATACGGGGCCGTGGCGGCGATGCGCAAGGTGCCGCTGCCCTGGCCGCTGTTGCGCAAAAAAAACTCGATATCGGCCTCTTGCTGCATCAGCGCCTTGACCATCGGCAGCAAGCGCACCCCCTCATCGCTGAGGGTCAGGCGCCGTCCGCCGCGATAAAACAGCTCCACGGCGTACTGGCTTTCGAGGTTGCGGATTTGCGTGGTCACGGTCGGCTGGCTAAGCCCGAGCTTTTTCGCGGCCTGAGTAATGCTGCCCAACTGGGCCACCCGGTAAAACGCTTTCAGCTCGGCACTCAGCACTGCGGCCTCTCTTGATCTATTTGCGCAACAGGCGCAAACCGTTGAATACCACCAACAGGCTGACGCCCATGTCGGCAAACACGGCCATCCACATGGTGGCCATACCGAGGAAGGTTACCGCAAGAAAGATCGCTTTAATGACCAATGCCAGGGCAATGTTCTGCTTCAGGATGCTGGAGGTCTGGCGTGACAGACGAATGAATGCCGGGATCTTGCGTAGATCGTCGTCCATCAGGGCGACATCGGCGGTCTCGATGGCAGTATCGGTGCCGGCTGCCGCCATCGCAAAACCAATCTCGGCACGGGCCAGGGCCGGGGCGTCGTTGATCCCGTCACCCACCATGCCCACGTGATGGCCTTGGGCATACAGCGCTTCAATCGCCTTGAGCTTGTCCTCTGGCAGCAGGTTGCCCTCGGCCTGATCGATGCCCACTTGTGCGGCAATCGCATTGGCTGTGTGCGGGTTGTCTCCCGTCAGCATCAGGGTTTTGATGCCCAGGGCGTGCAGTTCAGCAATCGCCTGACGGCTCGATTCCTTGACCGTGTCAGCCACCGCGAACAGGGCCATGGGGCCTGTGCTGTCGCAGAGCAGAATCACGGTTTTGCCCTGCTCTTCCAGTGCAAAGAGTTTGGCTTCAAGGGCAGGCGAGCAAAGGCCCAGCTCTTCCACCAGGCGGTGGTTACCCAAGTGGTAAAGCTTGCCGTCAATCTCGCCGCGCACACCGCGACCTGCCAGGGCGGCAAAGTTATCCACAGCGCGCCATTGCAGTTTTTTATCCACAGCCGCAGTGGCCACGGCCAGCGATACCGGGTGGTCGGAGCGCGAAGCCAGGCTCGCTGCCAGCAACACCGCGCTGTCGGCGACCAACGGATCAAGCGGCAGATAGTCGGTCTGTACCGGTTTGCCGTGGGTGATGGTGCCGGTCTTGTCGAGGGCCAGAAAATCGAGTTTGTGACCGCTTTCCAGGTACACACCGCCCTTGACCAGAATCCCCTTGCGGGCCGCTGCCGCCAGACCGCTGACAATGGTCACCGGGGTCGAAATCACCAGCGCGCACGGGCACGCCACCACCAGCAACACCAGCGCCCGATAGACCCAATCGAACCACACGCCGCCCATAAACAGAGGCGGGATCACGGCCACTGCCAGGGCAAAGATAAATACCAGCGGGGTGTAGATTTTGGCGAAGCTGTCGACGAAGCGCTGGGTCGGTGCCCGTGCGCCCTGGGCTTGTTCCACGGCGTGGATGATGCGGGCCAGGGTCGAGTTGTTGGCCGCAGCCGTCACCCGGTACTCCAGAGCTCCGGCCTGGTTGATGGTGCCGGCGAAGACTTTGTCGCCAATGGTCTTTTCAATCGGCAGACTTTCGCCGGTAATCGGTGCCTGATCGATAGTCGAACTGCCCGCGATCACTTCGCCGTCCAGGCCGATCCGCTCACCGGGGCGCACCCGCACGATGGCACCCAGCGCGATGTCCTTGACCTCCAGCTCAAGCCAGCTGCCATCGGCTTGTTGCACGGTGGCCTTGTCCGGTGCCATTTGCATCAGGCCGCTAATGGCATTGCGCGCACGGTCGAGGGATTTGGCTTCGATCAACTCGGCCACGGTAAACAGGAACATCACCATGGCCGCCTCTGGCCATTGACCGATCAGCACCGCGCCGGTCACGGCGATGCTCATCAGGGCGTTGATGTTCAGGTTGAGGTTTTTCAGGGCAATCCAGCCCTTTTTGTAGGTGGTCAGGCCGCCGCTGAGGATCGACACCAGCGCCACCAACGCAATCACCCAGGTCGGCGCCGCATCGGTGAAGTGCAGCACTTCAGCCGCCAACGCACCCACACCGGCCACCGCCAGCGGCCACCAATGCTTCTTGGCCGGTGGCGCCGCAGCTTCTACTCCGGGCTCCAGCGGGTCGGCCTGCATGCCAAGGGATTTGATCGCCTCCACAATCGGGTCGGTGGACGGCAGGTCGTGGGTCACACCCAACACCCGGTTGATCAGGTTGAACTCCAGTTGCTGCACACCCGCCAGCTTTCCCAGTTTGTTCTGGATCAGCGTCTGTTCGGTGGGGCAGTCCATGGCTTCAATGCGAAAGCTGCTCAGGCGGGCGCCCGCCGTAGGGGCGGCGCCGAGCTTGATTACGCTAGGCCCGGCCGCTGTCGAGCAGCAGCTGTGGGCATGGCTGGCGTGGTCGTGCTTGTCGCCATGATCGTGGGAATGCTTGTGGGTCGTGTGAATGGAGTCGCTCATCAGGTTGCGTCCAGAGAAGGTGCCTGTTGCCAAGTAAAGACCCTGTAGCCACTATAGGGTCAAGCACCCTTTCGGAGATTAGCGTGATGAAAATTGGTGAGCTGGCGAAATTGACCGACTGTCAGGTCGAAACCATCCGTTATTACGAGCGCGAAGGGCTGCTGCCGGAGCCTGCGCGCAGTGAAGGCAATTACCGTCTGTACACCCAGGCCCATGTGGAGCGGCTGACGTTTATCCGCAATTGCCGCAGCCTGGACATGACCCTCGAAGAGATCCGCAGCCTGCTCAACTTGCGCGACAGCCCGCAGGACCAGTGCGAAAGCGTGAATGCGCTGATCGACGAGCACATCCACCACGTCAAGGCGCGGATCGACAGTTTACTGGCGTTGCAGATGCAACTGCTTGACCTGCGCCAACGCTGCAGCGAAGGGCCGAACGGTGAACATTGCGGGATTTTGCAGCGGCTGGAAATCAGCGGATCGGTCAGCACACCGGAAGGCGAGCCAAGCCATGTGGGCAGAAGCCACGGGCATTAAAGCAAGAACACCACTCACCTTGTGGGAGTGAGCCTGCTCGCGAAGACATCAACAAGACCTTCGCGAGCAGGCTCGCTCCCACAGGGATGCAGTTACACCGCCATCGGCGCGGTCATGGGTGCATGGTGCTGGTAGCCTTCGAGGCTGAAGTCGCTTGGCTCGATCAGGCCCAACCACTCGGGCTGATAAACGCCGGTCTTGGCGAATTCCGGCACGCGGTCCGAAATAACCAGTTTCGGCATTGGGAACGGCTCGCGGGTCAGCTGTTCGTTGAGCATGTCCAGGTGGTTTTCATACACATGGGCGTCGCCGATGAAGTAGGTGAACCAGCGCGGCGTGTAGCCGGTCAGGCGCCCGATCAGGCTCAGCAACGCAGCGCCTTCAGTCAGGTTGAACGGCGTACCCAGGCCCAGGTCGTTGGAACGGATGTAGAGCGTCAGGGAGATTTCCTTCGTCTCGACATTCGGGTGGAACTGGTACAGCAAATGGCACGGTGGCAAGGCCATTTCGTCGAGCTGGGCGCAGTTCCAGCCATGGAACAAAATGCGTCGGCTGCCCGGGTCATTGATGATGGTGTCCACACACTGACGCACCTGATCGATGGCCTTGTACAGCACCACATAGGCCTGACCGTCTTCTTCACCTTCGGCAATCTGGCGATAGCCCTGGCTCAGGCACAACTCGATGGCCGCCTGGTTGCTGCGCCCGACTTGCTTGTAAGCCGGCCATTTGCGCCATTGCACACCGTAGATCTCGCCAAGGTCGTCTTCGCCCTGGCGGAACGGGTTGGCCAGCCATTGGGCGTTTTCGTTGGCGTTCTGGTCCCAGACCTTGCAACCCAGTGCACGGAAGTCTGCCGCGCTGTTGACCGGGCGCAGGAAACCGCACATCTCGCCAATCGCAGACTTGAATGCCATGCGGCGGGTAGTGATGGCCGGGAAGCCTTCCTTGAGGTCATAGCGCAACATGGCGCCGGGCAGACTGATGGTCTTAACGCCCGTGCGGTTAGCTTGCAAGGTGCCGTTTTTGATGACGTTGGCAACGAGGTCGAGATATTGCTTCATGGTTTTCCTACCGTTTGAATGCAGGGCTTTATGAGCCCTGCGATTCGAATTCATTACACAGCTTTGTTAACCGCCGGATCGCGGTGGTAAGCCCACCAGATCAGGAGCAGGCCGCCCGCGATCATCGGGATACAGAGGATCTGCCCCATCGTCACCCAGCCAAACGCCAGATAGCCTAGCTGAGCATCCGGCACGCGGACGAACTCGACGATAAAGCGGAAAATGCCGTAGAACAGGGCGAACATCCCGGAAACCGCCATGGTTGGGCGAGGTTTACGCGAGTACAGCCAAAGAATCAGGAACAGTGCCACACCTTCCAGCGCAAACTGATAAAGCTGCGACGGGTGGCGCGCCAGTTGTTGCGGGTCGGTGGGGAAGATCATCGCCCACGGCACATCACTGGCCTTGCCCCACAATTCGGCGTTGATGAAGTTGCCGATGCGCCCGGCGCCCAGACCAATCGGCACCACGGGGGCGATGAAGTCCATGATCTGGAAGAACGACTTGCCATTGCGCTTGCCGAACCACCAAACCGCCAGCATCACGCCGATCAACCCGCCGTGGAACGCCATGCCGCCTTTCCACACTTCAAAAATCAGCAGCGGGTTGGCGATGTAAGCACTCAGGTCGTAAAACAGCACGTAGCCCAGGCGACCACCGACAATCACGCCCATGGCCACCCAAAACACCAGGTCGGACAGTTTTTCTTTGGTCCAGGTCGGGTCGAAGCGGTTCAAGTGTCGCGACAGGATCAGCCAGGCTGCACCAATTCCGATCAGGTACATCAAGCCGTACCAATGAATTTTCAGCGGTCCAATGGCCAATGCCACCGGGTCAATCTGCGGATAAGGCAGCATTGCGACTCC
>JBILYW010000258.1:0-5529 GCA_044377555.1 Pseudomonas sp. | reverse complement strand
TTCTTTGTCGCCAACGTACCGAAAATCTTCCAGGGCGGGGCATTCCCGGTGCTGGCGGGGATTGTGCTGTTTATCCTGATGACCACCTGGCGGCGCGGCAAGCAACTGCTGGTGGACCGTCTTGATGAAAATGCGCTGCCGCTGCCGCTGTTTATCAGCAGTATTCGGGTGCAGCCGCCGCATCGTGTCCAGGGCACGGCGGTATTTCTGACCGCACGCCCGGACGCCGTGCCCCACGCGCTGTTGCATAACCTGCTGCATAACCAGGTGCTGCACGAGCAGGTGGTGTTGCTGACAGTGGTCAACGAAGATTCGCCCCGGGTGCCTGCATCACGGCGTTTCGAAGTGGACGCCTATGGCGAGGGCTTTTTCCGGGTGATCTTGCACTTCGGTTTTATGGACGAGCCGGATGTGCCCGAGGCGCTCAAGCTGTGCCATCTCGATGAGCTGGATTTCAGCCCGATGCGCACCACTTACTTCCTTAGCCGGGAGACGGTGATCGCGTCCAAGCTGGTGGGTATGGCGCGTTGGCGTGAAGGGTTGTTCGCCTTCATGCTCAAGAACGCCAACGGCAACCTGCGGTTCTTCAAGCTGCCGGTCAATCGGGTGATTGAACTGGGGACGCAGGTCGAGATGTAACTTCGTTCAGGCAGCAAATAAAAAGCCCCGGCTCGCAAGAGTCGGGGCTTTTTTGTACAGGTGAGAGGCGCTTTTGCGGGAATGGGCTTGCTGCGATTGGGGCGCTGCGGTTTACCAGGCAAACCGCAGCGCCTGCATCGCGAGCAAGCCCGCTCCCACGGGTTGTTTACTCGGCTGTAGCCTGATGCTTCTTGATCAGGTCTACCAGGCGCTGGGCCAGGGCCGGGTAGTTCTCGTCAAAGTGGTGACCTCCGGGCAGTTTCACGCTTTCGCCGACGGCTGTCCTGGCGGTGCAGCCGCTTTCATCGACTTCTTCTGCGCCGTAGATGCACACCACTTTGCTGGCGGGCAGCTTGGACATTTCCTCGCCCGTATCCGCTTCTGCACCGGTCTTGCCGAGCCAGCCATCAACATGGATCTCAAAACTGCCACTGCGGGCAAAGGCCAGCAGCATGATTGCGTCGACGCGCTTTTGCTCGGCTTCAGGCAGGCGGTTGAAGGTGGCTGGCAGTACGTCAGCCCCAAACGAGTAGCCGACCAGTACAAAGCGCTGGGTGCCCCACTTTTGACGGTAGTGCTGCATCAGCTCGGTCAGGTCGGTGGCGCTCTGCTCGGGTGTTTTGTGCTGCCAGTAGTAGCGCAGCATGTCGATGCCCACGACCGGGTAGCCGATCTTGGCCATTTCACCGGCCACGTCGCGATCCAGGTCGCGCCAGCCGCCGTCACCGGAGAGGAACAGGGTCACGGTGCTGTTCTGCTGGCCAGCAGGCACTTCGACCACCGGCATGTTCAGTCCGCCGTTTTCATCGCCTACCAGCAGTTTGCGCAGCTCGTTGCTCAGTACCTGCGGGTAATGAATGTCGTAGTCGCTGATGCTGGTCTGGGCATTGGGCTGATCACGTACGAACGCGGCGCTTGGGTCGTCCGGGTTGTCGTTCCAGGCTACCAGCCAGTTACCGTGGGCAGCTGATTTCGGGACGGGCAGGGCGCAGCCGGGTTCTTCAAGCTTGAAGCCCACTGACACGGCTTGTGCCTTGTCGTTGTTTTGCTCGGCCAGCCAGCGCCATGCCAGGGTTGCCCCCGGGCCGATACCGCTGACCAGGGTTGCAGGGCCATTGAGTTGTTGTAGCGCGTTTTGCAGCGCCTGCTGTTGCAGGGTGCAATCGTCCTTGGGCAGGCTCACCTGCACCAGTTGTGCTTTGCCGCCGCGGCTCAGGGCCAGCAGTTGTTTGTCGTTGAGCGCTTCTTCGGCCGGGGTGGCGATCACTACCCGGGCCCGGGTTTTCTGACCGGGAGTGACTTTGGTCAGGGTTGAGCCATCGGTTTGGCTCAGGTGCTCTATTGTCGGTTCTGGGGCGGGGCGATTCCAGAACCAGTAGCCGCCTGCTGCAAGCGCGGCCAGAACTATCAAGGCAAGCAACAAAAACCGCCAGGAACGATGTTTCATTAACGTTTCACCAATCCAGTCAAGCCGCCTGCAATCAGGGCGGCGGTATCAGCCAGTGCGACCAGCGGATCAAGTCCGGCGGGCACGGCCATATAACGAGGTTCCCAGTCAGGCTGGAATTTGTCTTTAAAGCGACGCAAACCCTGGAAGTTGTACAGGTGCTCGCCGCGCTGGAACAACATCGATCCCAAACGCTGGGTCAAAGGCGCCCCGCGCCGCGGTTGCAGGCCGGACAGCGGTACCATCCCCAGGCTGAAGCGCGCGTATCCATGCTTTTTATAATGCTGAATCAGGCCGACCATCATGAATTCCATGGTCAGTTTTGGGGCGTCCGGATGGGCGCGCATCAGGTCGAGGCTCGACAGCTCGTGGCTGTGAGTCTCAAGCAGGTTAGCGAAAGCCACCGGTTTGCCTTCAAAGCGAATGATCGCCACGCGAAAGTGCTTGATGTACTCCTCGCTGAACCGTCCCAGGGAGAAGCCCTTTTCGCGCACGTTTTTACCGGTGAGCCAGGCATCCGAAATCACCTTCATCTCATCCATCGGTGCTTCGCCCGGCTCATGAATCTCCAGGGACAGGCCGTCACGGGTGCCGCGGTTCCAGGTGTAACGCAGGTCTTTCATCTCTTTGCCTTTGGCTTCGAGATCAAAGCGGTGCAAGTCGACCCGGGCTTCTTCGCCAAGCTTGATCGCGGTCAGGCCGATGTCCATATAGAACGGCAGGTTCTCGGCGCGGACCTGATAGAACACCGGGCGAGCATGGAAGGTGTCGCACAGGTCGCGAAACTGCCAGATCAGCTCTGCACGTTGCTGGGGCGGGCCGATCGGGTCGTACAGCGCCACCAGGCTGCGCCCGCGGCGGGCGTACATCAGGTAGGCGTTGTCATCCGGGTGAAACAGCAGCGCCTTGTCGCCGGTCAGTGCCAGGCCGCCGTCGGGCTGGTCGGAGGCCAGAAGGATTTTCTCGGCTCTTTGCAGTTCCTCGGCGTCGGGCAAGTGGATCACCGGGCGCGCGGTGCGCAGCAGCCAGGTCAGCGACACGATTACCAGCAGCACTGCCGCACCCATTAATGAGCGCAGGCCGCGGGGGGCGTCCGAGTCGAGGGTGAACTGCCACCACAGTTGATGGCTGTAAGGAACGTCCTGGTAGGCGAACAGCAGCAACCAGATCGAGGCGCCCAGCACACAGACGCTGGCCACCAGGTACAGCGGTGAAAACGGCAGCTCGGTCAGACGGCTCGGGCGATAGAACGAGCGGCGGAACAGCCCGAGCAGGCTGGCAGTCAGGACCAGGATGGTGGCCTCTTCCCAGTCAAAGCCTTTGAGCAGGGACAGTACGGCGCCCACCAGCAGCAGGATCGTGGTCAGCATCCAGGCGGCAGACAGGCGGCGGCGCAGGCCTTGAGCCAGCAGCAAGCACAGTACGCCGATCAGGCTGGCGCCAAAGTGCGACGCGTCAATCAGGCGATGGGGGATAAGAAAGCCAATGTGCTCAAGGCGGGTGTCGATCTCTGGAGTGGCCCCGGAAAACAGCAGAACCACGCCGGACATGAATACCAGTACCGCCAGCACAGGAGCGGCCAGGCCCGAGGCAACCCGCAGGCTTTGCCGGGTATGAATCAGGCGTTGAGCTTCGTTCATCAACAGCAACAGGCAGGCAATCAGCAGCGGCAGGATCACGTAGATCATGCGATACAGCAGCAGTGCGGCGGCCAGTGGTGCCGCGCCGAGCTTGTCGGCAAAGGCGGCCAGCAAGATGGCTTCAAAGACCCCGACGCCGCCGGGCACGTGGCTGAGTACGCCGGCAGCCAGTGCCAGCAGATAAACCAGCATGAAGGCGCCAAAAGGCGGTGCTTCAGGCAGCAGCAAATACAGCACGGTGGCCGCGGCGGCGACGTCCAGTGCAGTGATCACCAGTTGCAGGAAGGTCAGGCGCGGGCTTGGCAGGCGCAGCGTGCGACGCCCGGCCTTGACCAGCAGGTTGTCCGGGATCGGTTGTTCGGCCAGGCGTCGACGATAGATGCCCAGCGCCAACAAGCCAAACAGCGCCAGAACCGCGAATGCAATCGCGCCTAATAGATAAGCCGGGATGTGCAGGGCTGCGGAGGCTGCGGGCAGGTTGCTCAGCGTCGCCAGTGCTGCGAGGGGGGGTAACGCACAGCCCAGTGACAGGCTGGCGAACAGCGTCATGTGGGCAACTTCTGATGCGCCTGCGCCATGACGGGCATACAGGCGATAACGCACAGAGCCGCCGGAGAGCAGTGACAGGCCAATGGCATTACCGATGGCAAAGGCGGTGAAGCCGCCCAGGGCCAGGGTTTTGGGTGGCAGCTTGACCCCGGCATACCGGCTGGCAGACCACTCATAGCCGAGCAGGATCAAAAAGCCTGCGGCAGTCGCAGCCACGGCGCCGAGGAGGGCGGGCTTGGGGACTTCCAGGATTGAGTCGTGCAGGGCGTACAGATCAAGTTCGCTAAGCAGGTGGCGACACGCAATCAGCGCTATCGCAAACAGCAGCAGCGTGAGTGCCAGGCCAATGGGTTGGCGATACTTGCTCAACAAATCCAGCCAGCGCAAACGGGTCGCGGCAATCGGGTGGGCTGCTGTAACGGCTTCTTTAAGTTCTGGCGAGTTATCGGGCATCAATCACCTCGTGGATCGTGCGCGATAGGATGGAGGCATAGGCTCAAGTTACCAATCCTTTTGGTCAAAATATTTCTAAATATTTCACTTGTTTGCCTGAGGTTCAGGTTTGGCCTCTGGGAAAAAGATAAATATTGCTGTCGCACAGCATAGACGAAGGGACTTTCAGAAATATGACGTTTAATGTCAATAAACGCTTGGGGCAGACTTTTCGAGCGCGCACAAAAAAGGCCACTCTTTCGAGTAGCCTTTTTCGATGTTTGGTTGCGGGAGCCGGATTTGAACCGACGACCTTCGGGTTATGAGCCCGACGAGCTACCAGACTGCTCCATCCCGCGTCTGTGGGGTGGATTCTACAGCGAACCGCTGAGGTGTCAACCCTTAAATGTCGTAAGCGATTGAAATACCCGGTTTTTAATTCCGCGCTTCCCAATGATGAGGGGAGGGCAAAAACACCCGGGCACAAAAAAGGCCACTCTTTCGAGCAGCCTTTTAATGTTTGGTTGCGGGAGCCGGATTTGAACCGACGACCTTCGGGTTATGAGCCCGACGAGCTACCAGACTGCTCCATCCCGCGTCTGTGGAGCGCACTCTACAGTGATGCGGTAGGGAGTCAACCTTTAATGCGTAAATGCAGCAAATTAGATCGAAACAGCTGAATTATGGATGCAGATGCTAATTGGTTGCGGGAACTGGCTGGAGGATGGTGGTGCCTGTATTGCTGGCAAGTCAGCTCTCGCAGGTGCGAGGTACCTGGCTTGGCAGGGCACAAAATAGATGCGCACAAAAAAGGCCACTCTT
>JBILYW010000257.1:0-5546 GCA_044377555.1 Pseudomonas sp. | reverse complement strand
CCCGGCAAGCTGGGAGCCGATTCGACCCTGACCTTCAAGCGCCCGGACTCCGAGTTTTATGTGCTGTTCGACGCAGGCCCCGGGCATATCGTTGAAATCGACCAAGCCGATATCGAGGCCCCATGAGTACTCAAGTCGTGCGTCCCGCCGGGGCCGGGCATGAAACGCTGTACGTGTTGCTGCTGTGCCTGCTGATTCTGACCGTGGCCGGTTCCGTGGTTGCCTGGCGTCACGAGTCGCAGGAAGTGACCTCGGTGGCCGCCCATCAACTGGATGCGCGACGCGACCTGAGCGCCGCCGAACAAGGCATCTACGCCGACCTGCGAGTCACCCTGGACGAGATCCAGTTGCTGCGCGAAGAAGCCAGCGCCCTGCCCCAACCCGCGCAACTGGCCACTGAAGGCTTCGCGCCCTTTGCCAGCGATGCCAGCTCCGTCAGCCGGGGCAGCCATGTGTGGCAATTGCTGGGCGAGCAGGCCTACCTGGGCATCAGCCCCAACCCTGAGGTGGCGGGTTCGTTTTTGATGCGCATCAGCATCGAGCCGGATATCTGGCTGAACCGCAATCGGGACATAAAAGCCCCCACCGACTTCAGCGATGCCGCCTTGAACCAAAGCGGCTGGCAACAAGTGATCGCGCAATTCGATGCCGGGGTTACCCGCCAGCACCGTCACTGAACCCACCGCGTTACCTGAGAGAAGACTGCTCGCCATGTCGATTTCATCTGTATTGCGCCGCCGCACCTTGCTGCTGGCCGGCCTGTTTGCCCTTTGCCTTTCACCCATGGTCAGTGCCGACACCGCGCCTGCACCGCTGGCCAAGCCACTGCGCATCGGCATCACCCTGCACCCCTATTACAGCTACGTGGCCAATATCGTCGGCGACAAGGCCGAGGTGGTGCCGCTGATCCCGGCCGGTTTCAACCCCCACGCCTATGAGCCGCGTGCCGAAGACATCAAGCGCATCGGCACCCTGGATGTGATCGTGCTCAATGGCGTGGGTCATGATGACTTCGCCGACCGCATGATCGAGGCCAGCGAAAAACCCGCCATCCCGGTGATTGAAGCCAACCAGAACGTGCCCTTGCTGGCCGCCACCGGTAACGCGGCACGGGGTGCGGGCAAGGTGGTCAACCCGCATACCTTCCTGTCGATCAGTGCCTCGATTGCCCAGGTCAACAACATCGCCCGGGAACTGGGCAAGCTCGACCCGGCCAATGCCAGGACCTACACCGCCAATGCCCGTGCCTACGGCAAACGCCTGCGCCAGATGCGCGCCGATGCTCTGGCCAAACTGACCCGGGCACCCAACGCCGACCTGCGCGTGGCCACGGTGCACGCAGCGTACGACTACCTGCTGCGCGAATTCGGCTTGGAAGTCACCGCCGTGGTTGAACCGGCCCACGGCATCGAGCCCAGCCCCAGCCAGCTGAAGAAAACCATCGATCAACTGCGCGAACTGGATGTGAAGGTGATTTTCTCCGAGATGGATTTCCCGTCCACTTATGTCGAGACCATTCAGCGCGAGTCCGGGGTCAAGCTGTACCCGCTGTCGCATATTTCCTATGGCGACTACAGCGCCGACAAGTACGAAAAGGAAATGACCGGCAACCTCGATACCGTGGTCCGGGCGATCCAGGAGGCAGGGGCATGACCGCAGCCGAACGCTTGTCTGTACAGGCCTGCGGGCCCGGGATCGAGTTTGATCAGGTGTCGCTGACCCTGGGCCGGACCACGATTCTGGATCACGTCAGTTTCAGCATTGTGCCCGGCAGCGTGCATGCGCTGGTGGGGCCTAACGGCGGTGGCAAAAGCTCGCTGATCAAGACCTTGCTGGGGCAAATGCCCCACCAGGGCCGTCTGTGCCTGAACTGGCCGGGCGAACCGGGGCTGATCGGTTACGTGCCGCAAGCCCTGGAGTTCGACCGGGGCTTGCCCATGACCGTCGACGACTTTATGGCCGCCATGTGTCAACGCCGCCCGGCCTTTATGGGGTTGTCACCCAAGGTCGCCCCGGCCATAGGCGAAGCGCTGGAACGGGTCGGCATGCAAGACAAACGCAAGCGGCGCATGGGCGCGTTGTCCGGCGGTGAGCGCCAGCGCGTCTTGCTGGCTCAGGGCTTGATCCCCGCCCCGCAACTGCTGGTGCTGGATGAACCCATGTCGGCGCTGGACGAGGCCGGCGCACAGGTGTTTGAACGCTTGCTGGCGGACTGGCGCCAGGCCGGGGTCACGGTGGTATGGATCGAGCACGACCTGGCCGCGGTCAAGCGTCTGGCCGAGCGCGTCACCGGGCTTAACCGCCAGGTGCTGTTCGACGGCCCGCCCGGGCACACCCTCAGCCCGGAACGTTTGCTGACCCTGTTTTCAACCCATCCCAAGGCTCACGGGAGCGCCCGGTCATGAGTTATGAAGCGTTCCGCCTGATGGTTCAGGGCTGGGCCTCGGCGGGGTATTTGCCCGAAGTGCTGGCCTACGGTTTTGTGGTCAACGCCCTGCTCGCCGGTTTGCTGATCGGCCCGGTGCTGGGCGGGCTGGGTACGCTGGTGGTGGTCAAGCGTTTCGCGTTCTTCTCGGAAGCCGTGGGCCATGCGGCACTGACCGGCGTCGCCATCGGCATCCTGCTGGGCGAACCTTACACCGGGCCGTATGGCAGCCTGTTCGGTTACTGCCTGCTGTTCGGGATTTCACTCAATTACCTGCGCAACCGCACCGGCCTGGCGCCGGACACCCTGATCGGGGTGTTCCTCTCGGTGTCATTGGCCCTGGGGGCCAGCCTGCTGCTGATTCTGGCGGGCAAGATCAACGTGCATATTCTGGAGAACGTCCTGTTCGGCTCGGTGTTGACGGTCAACGGCAACGACTTGCTGGTGCTGGCGATTGTCGGCGCCATCGTTCTGGGCCTGAGCCTGCCCCTGTACAACCGCATCATGCTGGCCAGTTTCAACCCGCAACTGGCCGCCGTGCGCGGGGTGGCGGTGAAGTCGCTGGACTACCTGTTCGTGATTCTGGTGACGCTGATTACCGTCGCGGCGGTCAAGGTCATCGGTGCGATTCTAGTGGGTGCCCTGCTGGTGATTCCGGCGGCCGCAGCACGTCTGCTCAGCCAGTCGCTGAAGGGGTTTTTCTGGATTTCGGTGCTGATCGCCACCGTCAGCACCTTGTGCGGCATCCTGCTGCCCATCGTGTTTGACCTGCCGATCCCGTCCGGCGCCGCCATTATTCTAATGGCCGGTATCGCCTTCGCCCTCGCCGCCATCGCCCGAGGCGTGGTGCCCGGCCTGAAAGGGAATATTGGATAAATGATCACTCTGCGCAAACACTTACTGGCCCTGGCCATCACCGGGCTGCTCAGCACCCCGCTGCTGGCCGCCGACACGGCCACACAACCGGTACGCATCCTCGCCAGCCTGCCGATCACCTACGGGCTGGGGGAGTTGCTGCTCAAAGACAGCAACGTGACCCTGGAGCGGGCCGCAGCGGCCAACCTGCCCGGCAGCCGGCAAAGTGCCTACTTCAGTGGTCGCGGCGCCCCGGCGCTGCACAAGCTCGCGACCCATGCCGATGCCGTGATCGGCCTGCGTTCGCTGTGGAGCGACGACCCGCTGTACCCGATGGCGCGGCGCAGCAATATCCGCATTGTTGAAGTCGACGCGGCGCGGCCGGTGGATGGCAGCCTGCCGGGCATTGCCGTGCAACCGGGTGCTCACGAGGATGGCCTGAACAGCCAGCCATGGCTGACCAGCAACAATATGGGGCGCATGGCGGATGTGATCGCGGCCGACCTGGTGCGCCTGGCACCTGCTGCCAAACCCCGGATCGAAGCCAACCTGGCGAACCTCAAACAGCGTTTGCTCAAGCTCAGCGCCGACAGCGAAGCACAGCTGGCCAAGGCTGACAATCTGACCGTGGCGACCTTGTCGGACCGGCTCGATTACCTGATTGGCGGGTTGAATCTGGAGCGGGTCGAGGTGGATCACAAGGGTGACGAAACCTGGACCCCCGAGTCGCTGCAAGCGTTGACCCAAACTCTGAAAGACAACGACGTGGCCCTGGTGCTGGATCATCGCCAGCCTGCGCCGGCGGTGAAGGCGGCGATTGCCGCGGGCGGCAGTGAGCTGGTGGTGGTGGCGGCAGACGGAGCCGACCCTGTGGCCGGGTTGCAGGACACTATCGACACCATCGTCAAGGTGTTGAGCCACGGTTGAACCTGGTCACCTGACGCGTTGCGACGATTTCAACGCGCCCGCCAATTCGTAGCCACTGGCGAAGGCTGCGTTTGGCGGCGCAGCCGTCGTAAAACAGGGGCCTGCAGTGTGGCAGACAAATCCCGGATTCAGGTTTTACGGGGGCAGCCTCACTCCTTCGGCAGCTGCTGCAGGCCTGGTATCACCCCGCCCCCTTCACCTGCTCATCAGCATGGTATGAGGAACGCACCAGCGGGCCCGACGCGACGTTTTTGAAACCCATGCGCTGGCCCTCCTGCGCAAACCAGGCGAAGGTATCCGGGTGCACGAAACGCTGTACCGGCAGGTGACTGCGAGAGGGTTGCAGATACTGCCCCAGGGTCAGCATGTCGACCTCATGCTCGCGCAGGCGCCGCATCACCTCGATCACTTCCTCGTCCGTCTCACCCAGACCGAGCATAAGCCCGGACTTGGTCGGTACATGGGGCACCCGGTGTTTGAAGTTCTGCAGCAGGTCCAGTGACCACTCGAAATCCGACCCCGGCCGCGCGGCCTTGTACAGCCGCGGCACCGTTTCCAGGTTGTGGTTGAACACATCGGGCGGCTCTTGCTCGGTGATCGCCAGCGCTACGTCCATGCGCCCGCGATAATCGGGCACCAGGGTTTCAAGCTGCACCCCCGGTGACAGCTTGCGAATCTCGCGCAGGCAGTCGACAAAGTGCCGGGCGCCGCCGTCACGCAAGTCGTCACGGTCCACCGAGGTGATCACCACGTACTTGAGGCGCAGGTCGGCGATGGCGATGGCCAGGTTTTTCGGTTCGTCCATATCCAGCGGCTTCGGGCGACCGTGCCCCACATCGCAGAACGGACACCGACGGGTACAGATATCGCCCATGATCATAAAAGTCGCGGTACCACCCGAGAAACACTCGCCCAGATTCGGGCAAGAGGCTTCTTCGCACACACTGTGCAGCTTGTGTTTGCGCAGCAGCGCCTTGACCCGGGCCACCTCGGGTGACGCGGATATAGGCACGCGAATCCAGTCAGGTTTGCGCGGTATCACTTCGGTGGGCAGGATTTTCACCGGAATACGGGCGACCTTCTCGGCTCCGCGCAATTTGACCCCGGCCTGCAACGGCTGCGGGCGGGTGGCGACAGACAGGTTTTCGCTCATGTGCTTGCTCCACTCTTTACGACTTCAACCAGATCAGACCGAATACACCGGGAACAAGGCGCACATTTCGCCAACCTGCCGGGCAACCCGGGCCTCAATGGCGGCATCCCCCGGATGGTCGAGGATGTCGCAGATCCAGGTTGCCAGCGCGCGGCACTCGGGGGTCTGCAAGCCACGGGTGGTCAC
>JBILYW010000256.1:0-5547 GCA_044377555.1 Pseudomonas sp. | reverse complement strand
GCGGGGAAAAGGCTGGTTATTATACGCCCCGTGTTGCGGAGAGGTGGCCGAGTGGCCGAAGGCGCTCCCCTGCTAAGGGAGTACATCTCAAAAGGGTGTCGGGGGTTCGAATCCCCCCTTCTCCGCCATTATTCAAGTAGCACGTTTGATCTAGCCGGTTTCAGTAAGTTGTTGAAATTATTGAAAAAAAAGCTTGGCAGAGAGATTAAACGGTCTATAATACGCAGCTTCAAATGCACTCGTAGCTCAGCTGGATAGAGTACTCGGCTACGAACCGAGCGGTCACAGGTTCGAATCCTGTCGAGTGCACCATTTCAAAGGTTAGTTGCTTCTGCGGCTAACTTGCTTCAACCAGCGGTGGTCTGGTTTAACAAACACAACTTGCACTCGTAGCTCAGCTGGATAGAGTACTCGGCTACGAACCGAGCGGTCACAGGTTCGAATCCTGTCGAGTGCACCATTTAAGAGTTAGTTGCTTCGGCGGTTAACTTGGCTTCAACCAGGGTGGTCTGGTCTAACAAACACAACTTGCACTCGTAGCTCAGCTGGATAGAGTACTCGGCTACGAACCGAGCGGTCACAGGTTCGAATCCTGTCGAGTGCACCAAACACCAAAAAGCCTGCATCTGATGCGGGCTTTTTGCTGTCTGGGATTTGAGTGATCTCAGGCATGCTGTCGCACCGGGCGCTGCTGTCATCCTGCAGACTTCTCGCCTGTTTACTCTCGCAGTGGCTATCGGAACCCACCGGTGATGGTTTTTTGCCGGGGTGTGTGCCCCGGGCGAATCATCTTGCGTCGCACAGGCATCGCGCAAACAAAGCCTGGTGGCGCCCCGCAAGCTTTTGTTATCCCCGAGATTTTTGCGTCATAAATTTTTAAGCCGTGTATGATTGCGCCCGTCAGCCCCGCCGGGGCTTGTGGAACACCTCCATGGACTTACCCAGTAGTAACTCAGCATCCCGTTTTTCCAATCATGAATTGACTGATTGATCCTTCCGGCGTGCCCTGCTGCTGGGAGTGGAGTTCGCCTATGACCGAAGTTGAAGTAAAGAAAACGCAAGACAGCCTGCAAAGCCGCCTCGCTCAAGTTATTGAGCTGCTTAATCGCCAGCGTGTGGTCGAAGACCTGACTCATCGTCAGGAAGGCCATCACCATGATCGGGTTGAAAACCTGGTCCACCGGCAAAACCTTGTTGAGCTCCAGCGTAAACTGGAAGACCTGCACTCCGCAGACGTTGCCTATATCCTCGAAGCATTGCCGCTGAACGACCGTCTGACGGTCTGGCAGCTGGTCAAGGCTGATCGCGATGGCGACATCCTGCTCGAGGTTTCCGACTCGGTACGTGAAACCCTGATCGCCGACATGGACGATCACGAGCTCCTGGCTGCGGCCAAGGAGATGGACGCCGACGAACTTGCTGACCTGGCCCCCGAGCTGCCGCGAGACGTCGTCCATGAGCTGATGGAGACCCTTGATGGCCAGCAGCGTGAGCGTGTTCGCTCCGCACTGTCCTATAACGAGGATCAGGTCGGCGCCCTGATGGACTTTGAGATGGTGACGATCCGCGAGGACGTCAGCCTTGAAGTCGTACTGCGTTACCTGCGTCGTCTCAAGGAGTTGCCGGGCCATACCGACAAACTGTTTGTAGTCGACTATGACGGCGCACTCAAGGGTGTGTTGCCGATCAAGCGTTTGCTGGTCAATGACCCTGAAAAACAAGTGTCCGAAGTGATGGCCAGCGATCCGGTGAGTTTTCACCCGGACGAAGACGCCTACGATGCGGCCCTCGCTTTTGAGCGTTATGACTTGATTTCGGCTCCTGTCGTCGACAAGAACGGCAAGCTGATCGGCCGTTTGACCATAGATGAAATGGTCGACTTGATCCGTGAGGAAAGCGAAAACGAAGTCCTCAACATGGCGGGTCTTCGTGAAGAGGAGGATATTTTCGCGTCAGTCTGGAAATCCCTGCGTAACCGCTGGGCCTGGCTGGCAGTCAATCTGGTCACGGCGTTCATTGCTTCGCGGGTGATCGGCCTGTTCGAAGGCTCGATTGAAAAACTGGTAGCGCTTGCCGCGCTGATGCCCATCGTGGCCGGTATTGGTGGTAACTCCGGCAACCAGACCATCACCATGATCGTACGGGCGATGGCCCTCGATCAGGTCAACACCGGCAGCACCTCACGCCTCATGCGCAAGGAGCTGGCTGTAGGCTTGATCAACGGCCTGGTGTGGGGTGGAGTGATCGGCATTGTCGCGTACCTGCTGTACGGCAGCTGGTCGCTGGGCGTAGTGATGACCGCTGCGATGACACTCAACCTGCTGCTGGCAGCGCTGATGGGGGTATTGATCCCCATGACGCTTGCCCGGATGGGGCGTGACCCGGCCATGGGGGCAAGTGTGATGATCACTGCCATGACCGACAGCGGAGGGTTCTTTATCTTCCTGGGGCTGGCAACCATCTTCCTGCTCTGATGGCTCGCGGCCTGATCCGACAACCGTCGGGTCAGGCCGTTTTTGTATCCGGCGTTTGTAGCGCCCATAAAAAAAGCCAGCGCAGTGCTGGCTTTTTTGTGCCCGGGTTAAATCAGGAGGCTTCGGATGCGGCTTCGGCGTCGTGGGCAATCAGTGAAACCAGGGCGTTTTGTTGGCGGTGCGACAGTTGGCGGAAGCGTTGCAGCAGCTCACGCTCATGCAGGGAAAGCTCGGGGCTGTCCAGGTGCATGCTGAGTTCTTCACCCAGTGCGCCTTCCTGGATAAGGCTTTGCTCGAGGCGAGCAATGATTTCTGAGTTCATGCTGCGGTGATGATTGCGAGCCACCTCGGCGATGCGCTCGCGCATTCCGTCTGGCAGGCGCACGACGAACTTGTCAGCCGTACGGCTGGAGTAAATTGCCTGTTTCAATGGGCGCATTATAGTTAACCGGTTAGTTCAGGGGAGCGGTTCTCGGAAATTGGCCGCAGGATGTGAGTTAAGACCGTCCTTCTGGCCAAATGTTCAACCTGAATTGCATGAGAGGCGCGCATCATGCCTCAAATCTGCCACTTCCCTGGCGTCAATTCTGTGACAAATATTGAACCGGATAAAGGCGTTATGCCAGTAGTGATTATCAAAAATATGCACTGTTTTTGATAGCGTACTGGTTTACCGCTGATCTAAAAAGGCACGGGACCTTGTCAGATGGCTGTTTCAACGTAACTGCGGGTCAAACTTGATTCTGCGCCCGATAACCAGAGCCGCCAGCCAGCAACCGAAAAAAACTGCCGAAGCGATCAGCGGCAGGTTACCGAATTCATTACGAGCCAATACATCCAGGGCGAGGCTCGCCAGCGCCATCATCAACAAAGCCAAAGCAATTTTGGACATGTTTTTCCATCACTCTTCTCAATGTGCCAGTCAAAAGACCCAGCCCTTTCCCACGGTAGCTCCGCTGGTGGCTGGATGCTCGGCGTTCGCCTGAGGTGACACCCTGCTTGCGCCGGTCATCACCGCGATTTGTGCCTGCGGCTTGGGGGGCTTGGTGTAAGTAGTGGCCAGTTCAACCTGTTGCTCAGCAGCAGCGGGTGCAGGTTGAAAGTGGAAGACCACCAGTACGGCCAGTGCAAGAGCGTTTAACAGTAAAAGCGTGTTGTTCATGGCACTCATCTCTGAAGGCATGGACGGGATACTGTTAATAGAGCAGTCTTCGTGCCAACTGTAACAGGTTACAAAACCCTTATAAAACAGTGGTTTGTATGGTTATTTTGGAAGGGTTTGATTGCAATTTGCAATGATGGCTTTTTGATGCAGTGCAAATTGCACGATGGGCGTCGGCGGCTTGAGAAGGGCGAGCGGATCCGGGCATCTGGCTTGCCCGGTGCGGCCTGGGTGAGCCAGGCCGCAATGACATCAATGACTGGCGTTATCGACCGCGATGGATTCCCCGCTGACCTGGGCGTAGTGGGGTTGGCGCTTGGAGATGATCAGGTAGAGCATCGCTGCGATACCGGCACCAATCAGCCAGGAGAATGGCGATACGGTTTGGAAGCCCGGAACGAGTGCCAGAACGATTGCGATCAGCGCGGCCGGAATAAACGCCGCTACAGCACGTAAATTGACGCCACGGGAGTAGTAGTAAACCCCGGTTGGATCTTCGCTGTACAACGCCGGCACATCCACCTGACCTTTTCGCAGCAGCCAGTAGTCGACCATGATCACGCCATACAGCGGGCCGAGCAGGGCGCCCAGGCCGGACAGGAAGTAAACAATCACCAGCGGGCTGTTAAAGAGGTTCCATGGCAGGATCACCACCGCGATGGTTGCGCTGATCAGCCCGGCCCGGCGGAAAGTCAGGTACTTGGGGGCCAGGTTGCTCAGTACGAAAGCCGGCGCAACGAAGTTGGCCATGATATTCACCGCCACCGTCACAATCAGAAACGCCAGGCAGCCCAGCACCAGGAAAAAGGTGTTCGGGATCGAGGCAATAATTTGCGTCGGGTTCTCGATTATCTTGCCGTTGATTTGAAACTGGGCGCCGCACAGCAGGACGGTAATACCCGCGAACACCAGAATATTGACCGGTAGCCCCCAGAAATTACCGACCTTGATGGTTTTGCAGCAGGGTGCCGAGCGTGAGAAATCACTGAAGTTCAGGATCATAGTGCCGTAAATGGCCAGCCACAGCGCCCCGCCTGCAAACACATTGCGCCATACCTCGCTGCTGCTCAACGGCGCGCGATTCGACCACGCGATGCTGCCGTTGGCCTGAAAGCACATCCAGGTGGCGAGGCAGATCACTGTCAGCAGAATCACCGGCCCGGCAAAGGCTTCATAGCGGCGAACCATTTCCATGCCGTAGGCGAGGATCGCCAGCTGCACCAACCAGATCGCCACAAAACACACCCAGCCCAGGCTCGACAGCCCAAGGATCGAGTCGTGGTCATAGGCGGCAAAGCCGGGGTGGATGGCGGTGAGCAGCACACGCAAGACCACTGAAGCCAAATACGTCTGAATCCCGAACCAGGCGATGGCGATAACGGCGCGTATCAACGCCGGAATCTGTGCGCCATGAATGCCGAAGCTTATACGGCTGATCACTGGAAACGGCACCCCCGTCCTCTGGCCCATATAGCCCGAAAGGTTCATGAAGTTGAACACCAGTGCTGCGCCGATCCCCAGCGAAAGCAGTATTTGCCAGCCGTTCAGCCCCAGCGCGTACAGCCCGATGGCGAATGAGTAGTTGGCAATGTTGTGCACATCGTTGGTCCACAGCGCAAAAATACTGTATCGGCCCCAGCGTCGACCTTCGGCCTTGGTCGGTGCCAGGTCGCTGTTGTGCAAGCGGGGGCTGAGCGCCAGCGTTGGCGAAACGCAGCCCGAAACGGGGAGGGGGGTTGAAACCGGGGAAGGTAAATCCAGTGCGAGGGTGTTGGAGAGTCTTGAACGCATTCTGGCAAGCTCCTGATGCCCGCTGGCGTGATGACTGTTCATGAGCGTTGGCTCGACAAATCTTCGTCACGGCAGCGGTAATCACTGGTTGTGAGAGTCCGCGGTATGCCTGCTTCACAC
>JBILYW010000255.1:0-5549 GCA_044377555.1 Pseudomonas sp. | reverse complement strand
CCGGGGGAGCCTGGGCGACCTCGGCCGTATGGCAGGGCAAGGACTTTTTGGTTCCTTTTGGGTCCTTCCAAAAGGGACTCGCTGTAAGAGCGAAACCTGTATTTCAGTTAAACGCGAATGCCGGATATGTACCCGGTATCGCAGTTACTGACACAGCGTACATGTCCATTCGATGTGCCACGGCTATCTATGGGTTTCGCCCTTACGGCGAGGCACTTTTTTGTGACCCGTGTGGGTGACCCGTACAGCGGTTTGCCAGGATGACCGCGGTGCTGCCATCGCCAGCAAACCGGCTGCCACAGTCATCATGCTGTCGAACTTGTCTGTCAGCGCTCGGCCCGCCGCGCCAGGCTGTTGATGACCTGGCTGAGTACATCATTCGATACCGGCACTTCACTTCGGCGCAGCAGTCGATAATCACTGGGCGTGCAGCCCGAATATTGTTTGAACGCACGTGCGAAGTAGGAAGGGTCTTTGAAACCGACCTCGTAGCCGATGCTGGTGATGGGCATCTGGCTGTTGTCGAGCAGGTCCTTGGCGCTGTCCATGCGTTTGCGCAATACGTAGTCCATGAACCCCAGCCCGTACACTTCCTTGAACAGGCGGCTGAAGCGGAAGGTGGTCATGCCGCAGCGCTTGGCCAGGTCTTTTTGGTCGATGCTTTCGCAATAATTTTGATCGATAAATTGCAACACGTTATGCAGCGCCTTGTGCTTCTGGTGGTCAGTGGTCAGGCGGATGCTGTCAGGCAACGAAGGGCCATGCTCGATCGGCGCTGACTTGCTGCTGAACCCCGCGTTTCGTCGCAGCTCGCACAGTTGCTCCAGAGCGTGCAGGTATCGCTGGATTTCGCCGGCACACAGGGGGAGCACCACATACTCCCAGACCCGCGAACGCATGGCCCAGATCGCAAGCTCTTCTGAGTGCTGGACCGTGAACATGGTGACCGGGATGGAGGGAAACCGCAGTTTGATCTCCTGCAACAGGGTGAGCCCCGGCAAGTCGGGGCAGTCATAGTGAATGCAGATCATGTCCGGCATCGGCTCGCGCTGGGCTGCAAGCCATTCAGCGGGCGATTGCAGCAGGCAGCGGCAGGCGGTGTTGAAAGGCAGGATAAGTGCTTCAGTCGCGTGATTGCGCGTGAGATCGAACCATAAAAGCAGGGGCCTGTGGGCAGCTGCGGATTTCATTCCGTTAATCCTTTCTTCTGCCGTAAGCGGCTTCTTTATCGGATCCAAAATGCGTAACTGCGCAATACTCATTCCAGTGTATTTGTAAGTGCTTCTTGTTTGGATTGGTCATTGCAAAAAAGTCCTGCTGGTCGGCAATAAACTCCTAACGGCTCTTGTGAGGGCTGGCTAGTATTCAATCAAGCGGTGCCCCAAGTAGATCGCTCTGGATCCAACACTCAAACGAGGTGATTAATATGAACTTTCAAGCTATTAAGACTTCTCTTCGTACATTTATCAAAGATGAGGATGGTCTCACTATTGTCGAGTACGCGGTGGCCGGAGGTCTGATTACACTAGGGGCCGTTGCAGCGTTCATAACCCTGGGCGGAAACGTCAGTACCGCCATCACCAGTCTTGGGTGTGCGGTTCAGGGCAAAACATGCTAGCGGGTTAATAAACACTGGGGGTTTTACTCCTCACATGCAGTTTTTGCTGGCCAGTATGCAGCGCTTGCAACACGATCCTGCAGAGAAGTATCGTCGCTGTATTATCGGCGTGCAGAATAAATCCTGATATGCAAACCCCGGCTTAGTCTGTTGCGCTATAAGTCCCCTCTAGCCAACACACTAAGCCGGTTTTTTATTGGCTTTTTAAATACTTTTCTTTCCTGGGGAGTGAGTTGGTGAGTGTGCTTTCTATATAGGCGGTGTTCTTTTTTTGGCGTCGTTATTTATTTGTTTTTGCACCGCGTAGCACCACTGTTTTTAGCCTTGGCAATAAAGTCCTAACAGTCGGCAAAAAACTCCTAACCCTCACATTCCATACTCGCTAACCTCTAATCAAGCCGTGCAACTAGCCCGGCTCCGGGAAGTTAAATATTGAATGAGGTGGACAACATGAACATGCAATCATTTAAGACTTCGGTGCTGAAGTTCATCAACGATGAAGACGGTCTGACCATCGTGGAATATGCAGTGGCGGGTGGCCTGATCACGCTGGGTGCTGTCGCGGCATTTATCACCTTGGGTACCAATGTGAAAACCGCCATCACCAGCCTGGGCTGCGCTGTACAGGGCAAAACCTGCTAGCACGACCATTCCTGTCGAGGGTGCAGCCATGAGCGAGGTACAGATTTCAGCTGTTGCGTTGCTGTTGGGGCTGCTGGGAATTGCGGTGGTGAGCGATCTGCGTAATCACCGCATTCCCAACCTTCTTGTTTTGTTGGGGCTGGTGCTGGGGGTGGTCGGCCAGACCTATGCCTTGGGCTGGGTCGGTTTGGGCCACGCACTGCTGGGCATGTTGATCGGTTTCGCGATTTTCCTGCCCATGTACGTGGTCGGTGGCATGGCTGCCGGCGACGTCAAGCTAATGGCCATGGCAGGCGCTTTTCTCACACCGCACGATGCACTCTGGGCCGCTTTTTTTAGCCTGATCGCCGGTGGTGTATGTGGATTATTGATAGTGCTCGTACGGGGTCAGGCACTGCAGACCATAGGCCGTTACTGGTTGATGCTCAGAGCCAGGGCCTATTTTTCACCGGCGGATGATGAAGTGGCCGGCAAGCCTTTCCCTTATTCGATCGCTGTTTTACTCGGTACGTTAATCAGCGTCTTCTGGCTGCCCCTTGGCCATTAGTTCAGGAGAGCAGCATGTACGCCATCAGCAACAAGCGTGTTTCTCCCCATGAGCGCGAAGGGGTGCAGCAACTGGCTCCACAGCCGCGCACGATTCTTGAAACCGGTCTGGCAGACAACTTTATCGGCGATCTGGTGTGCAAACATTTATACGACGCCGGTGTGCTGGACATGGTGCAGCTGGTCGCGCGACTGGCGTTGACCGGTGCCGTGCTGGAAGAAGTGCTGACGTTTTTGCGCAAGGACCGCCGTGTCGAGGTGCTCGGTCAGGCAGGTGGGCAAGCCCTGCGTTATGGCTTGACGGAGCGCGGCCGCAATAGCGCCCGCGAGGCGCTGGCCCGCAGTGGCTATATAGGCGCAGCCCCTTATCCGGTGAGCGCTTACCGCACTTTGCTCAAGTTGCAGACCATTCACCATGGCCGCATCAGCGCCCATGACATGCATAGCTCTTTCGGTTCGATGGTGCTCGCGCCAAGCATGCTGGATCAATTGGGCGTGGCGCTGAACTCAGGCCGCGCCATCATGATTTACGGGCCGGCGGGTACCGGCAAGACCTATGTCAGCAGCCGCTTGATCCGCCTGTTTGGCGAGGCGATCTGGGTGCCCCATGCCATCGCGATCAACGACGCGGTAATCGAGATTTTCGACCCACAGGTACACAAACGCCTGGACGATGGCGAGCAGCAGAACGGGTTGCTGCTCAACGAAGGTATCGACCGGCGGCTGTTGTGCTGTGAGCGTCCCATTGTCATCACCGGCGGTGAGTTGACGATGGAGCAGCTGGATGTGCGGTATGACCCTTTCATGCGTCAGTACCAGGCGCCGCTGCAGCTCAAGGCCAGCAACGGGCTGCTGATCATCGATGACCTGGGGCGCCAGCGCATGACGCCGGGCGAGTTGCTCAACCGCTGGATTGTGCCGATGGAGGAGCGGCACGACTTTCTCAACCTGGGCGGTGGCCGCCACTGTGAGCTGCCGTTTGACATGATTCTGGTGTTTTCCACCAACCTCAACCCGCTGGAGCTGGCCGATGAAGCGTTTTTGCGGCGCATTGGCTACAAGCTGCAATTTGGCTATCTGAAGCCTGGCGAATACGAACGCATCTGGATCCAGGAGACGCAGCGCCTGGGCATCCATTACGACCCGATGTTGCTCAGTTATGTGCTGCGAGAGCTTTACGACGCTGAAAATATGCCCCTGGTGCCTTGCCATCCTCGCGATCTGCTGAATATGGCGTGTGACCGTCAGCGTTATCTGGAGGGGTCAGGACCGCTAACGGCTCAAGAACTTGAGTGGGCGTGGCGCAACTATTTCGTCCAACTCGATTTTCTTGGGTAAGGAGATACTGACATGAACTCGCGCACGATTACGCTGATTGTCCTGTCCGTGATTTTGGGGCTGGGCGCAACATGGATGGCCAATAACTGGCTCACGGCCCGGCTCAATACCAGCCCCGACGATAACCAGCAAAGCGTGGTGATCGCCACGGTGGAAATTGGCTTCGGGCAGATGATTGAACCCCAGCAAGTGACCGTGGTGCGCATGCCCAAGGATGCCGCACCGGATGACGCATTTGCTTCCACTGACCAGGTGGTGGGCAAGATCGCGACCTTCTCCATGCTGCGCGGCGACATCCTGCGCGGTGCCCGTCTGGCCGAACATCTGGGTGGCAGCACCCTGGCCTCCCTGATCGAACCCAGCAAACGTGCCATTTCGGTACGTGTCGATGATGTGGTCGGCGTTGGCGGGTTCCTGCTGCCGGGCAATCGGGTCGATGTTCTGGCCACCCGCCAGACAGGCAACGACGGTAACGCCGAGTCCAAAACCATTCTGGAAGACCTGCGGGTGCTGGCCGTCGACCAGACCGCCAGTACTGACAAGACACAACCGGTGGTTGTACGCGCTGTCACCCTGGAAATGACCCCCGCTCAGGCGGAAGTCCTGGTCAAGGGGATGGCCGCCGGCAAGCTGCAACTGGCCCTGCGCAACCCGCTGGATAACAACAAGACGCCGGTGATGGCAGAGGCGGTGGCCGAGGCTGCGCCCGTGCCGGCGCCAGTCATGCCAAGACCGGTGGTACGCCATCGCGCGCCTGCCAACGACGGTAGCGTGACCGTGATCCGCGGTGTCGCGGTGACGGTAGAGAAAGGGATGTAAGCAGTCAGGCGTCGGCAACATATGAAGGTGGAACTCCATGAACGCGCGTATCCAACAGCCCCGCACCGCGTTTGCTCAGAAACAGCGCGGATCAATGATCGTCCTGGTGGTGATTGCCATGGCCTCGCTCTTGCTGATGGGCGCCCTGGCGCTGGACGGCAGCCATATGCTGCTGAACAAGACCCGCCTGCAAAATGCAGTGGATGCGGCGGCATTGAGCGGGGCCAAGACGCTCAGCATGGTTACGGGGGCGACCGGTGCCGCTGGCCTGACCCAAACCGCTGCACTCAATACCATGACCCTTAACGCCAACGCGGCGGGCAATAAGGAACTGGCCACGGCCATCGCCGCCAATGCTTCAGGTTTTGCCAAGGTGGAACTGGCGAGCAGTGTGTACGGGCCGTTTTCGTTCCCGGGGCCAGCCAATGCGACCTTTGTTCGGGTCACGGTGGCGAATTACCCCCTGAGCAGTTTTTTCTGGGGCGTATTCCAGGCGCTGGATAACGGCAACGCCACCACCAAGGCCGTGGCCGCTGTCGCCACCGCCGGGCCGAGCCCGAGCAACGCCCCCTGTGATCTGACGCCG
>JBILYW010000254.1:0-5586 GCA_044377555.1 Pseudomonas sp. | reverse complement strand
TGGTTGCGCGAACACGGGGTTGAGGTGGAACTGGTCAACGGCATCACTGCCGGGCTGGCGGGTGCCACGCACTGCGATATCCCGCTGACCCTGCGCGGCGTGGCCCGGGGCGTGACTCTGGTCACGGCGCACACCCAGGATGACAGCCAGGTGAACTGGCAGGCGCTGGCGCAAAGCGGTACCACGCTGGTGGTGTACATGGGCGTAGCCAAGTTGAGCGAGATCCGCGAGCAATTGCTGGCGGGAGGCATGGCGGCGGACATGCCGGTGGCCATGATTGAAAATGCGTCCCTGCCCTGCCAGCGCGAATGCCGCAGCCACCTGAGCGCGATGGAACATGACGCCGGGGCCTTCGAACTGAAAAGCCCGGCAATCCTGGTTATAGGCCGCGTGGCGGCCTACACCGCAACCTCGCATGCCAGCGAGGGGTTGCGCAGGGCATAAGCCCCCTGCTTAGCTCTGAGTCGTGACCTTAAGAATATCGGTGTAAGTGATCCAGACACTCTGGCCCACTTTCAGGTCTTTGAGCTTTGCCTGAATTTCCGGCCGTTGAACTTGAACGACCTTGGTCAGGCCGGTGGCGTTTTCGAAGGTCAGCTGGTTCTTTTTCAAGTCGATATCAGTGATTTTCAACTGCACGCGTACTTGACGGAAGGCTTCGCCCCCTGGGTTAGGGTTGTCTTTGGTGGCACGAATATCACCGACGGCAGCGATGTTCTGCGGTTTGTCCTTGCTCACGTCAGTGTCCAGAAAAGCGGCCACCGAATGAATGACTTCGACGTTCACCTGATCACCGACCTTCAAGTTGCCCAGATCTTTGGCGCGGTCGGTGAGTTGCACATAAACCTGACGACCTTCTGGCCCTTCAAGGACGACCTGATGCTTGGCGGCATCGACCGCCAGGACTTTGGTCGCCACTTGATCGGCTACCACGTCGGCAGCCAGCGGGATGTCGGCAGCAACCGCGCTGAAGCTGACGGATGTCAGCAACAGGGTCAGTGCCAGGGCTTTGTTCAGTGCATTCAGTTTCATTGATCGTTCTCGTTTGGCGTGCTCAAGGCATCGGCGGGTTCATTGTTCGCTCGTGCAGCAAAGCCCAGTTTTATGACTTTCGCCACCCGACTTGGGCCGCGCCTTTTAACTCGGCCCCCCCGGCGGGCGGCGTGAGCCCGGCCATGCAGGCACTCAGGTAATCGGCGCCGGGTTGAACAAGGTGAGGTCGTTGTGCAATTTGTGCCGCTCGGCCCAGGTGTGCTTTTTGCCGCTGGCCACGTCCAGGTAGTAGTGGAACAGCTCCCAGCCGAGGTCTTCGATGCTCACGCGCCCGGTGGCAATGCGCCCGGCGTCGATGTCGATCAGGTCCGGCCAGCGCTGCGCCAGCTCGGTACGGGTCGAGACTTTCACCACGGGCGCCATCGCCAGGCCATAGGGCGTGCCGCGACCGGTCGTAAACACGTGCAAGTTCATCCCGGCAGCCAGTTGCAAGGTGCCGCACACAAAGTCGCTGGCGGGGGTGGCACAGAAAATCAGCCCTTTGCGCGTGAAACGCTCGCCGGGGCCCAGCACGCCATTGATCGCACTGGTCCCGGATTTGACGATGGAGCCCAGGGATTTTTCGACGATATTCGACAGCCCGCCCTTTTTGTTGCCCGGGGTGGTGTTGGCGCTGCGATCCGCTTCGCCTTTGGCCAGGTAGCGGTCGTACCAGTCCATTTCGCGCACCAGTTCCTGAGCCACGGCCCGGGTTTCAGCGCGGGAGGTCAGCAAGTAGATGGCGTCGCGCACTTCGGTGACTTCGGAAAACATCACTGTCGCCCCCGCCCGCAGCAGCAGGTCCGAGGCATAGCCCAGTGCCGGGTTGGCGGTGATCCCGGAAAACGCATCGCTCCCGCCGCATTGCATGCCCAGAATCAACTCGGACGCCGGCACGGTTTCGCGGCGGCGCAGGTCGAGTTTTTTCAACCGGATTTCGGCCAGCGCCATGATCTGTTCGACCATTTCGTTGAAGCCCTGGGTGGCGTCCTGCAAGCGATACAGCCACGGATCGCTGAGGTCCACCGAGCTGTCGTTGTCGTGCATCACCTGGCCGGCCTGCAGTTTTTCGCAGCCCAGGCTGATGACCAGCGCTTCGCCCCCCAGGTTGGGGTTGCGTGCCAGATTGCGCACGGTACGGATCGGGATATAAGCATCGGTGGCACTGATCGCCACCCCGCAACCGTAGCTGTGGGTCAGCGCCACCACGTCATCGACATGGGGGTAACGGGGCAGCAGTTCATCCTTGATCCGCTTGACGGCATGGTTCAGCACCCCGGTCACGCACTGCACGGTGGTGGTGATGCCCAGAATATTGCGCGTGCCCACGGTACCGTCGGCGTTGCGATACCCCTCGAAGGTGTAGCCCTCAAGCGGCGACTGCGCGGGCGGAACATCGGTGGCCAGCGGCAGGCTGTCCAGCGACGGTGCGGTGGGCATGCGCAGCTGGTCTTCATTGACCCAGCTGCCACGGGCAATCGCCTTCAAGGCATAGCCGATGACCTGGCCGTAGCGAATCACCTCGCCGCCTTCGGCAATGTCGACCAGCGTTACCTTGTGGCTTTGGGGCACAAAGTCCAGGGTCACCAGGCCGTCGGCAAACACTGTCCCGGCCGGTACGCCCTGATCGTTGACCACGACTGCAACGTTATCCAGCGGGTGCAGGCGGATCGAGCGCGGCGAGTCGGAATGTTCAATTAACGTCATGACGCCGCTCCTCAAGAATGGACAGGTGCAAGTTCAGCGATTTTCGAACCGCTGGACGGTGGCTCTTTAAGTACCACACGCTTGATCGGCCCTACGATCACCAGGTAGCTGAATACCGCCACCAGTGCGTTGCAACCGACAAACACCAGCGCCCATTTGAACGAGCCAGTGGAGCTGATGATGTAGCCGATGACGATGGGGGTAGTGATTGAAGCGACGTTGCCGAAGGTGTTGAACAGGCCACCGCTCAACCCGGCGATCTGTTTGGGCGAGGTGTCGGAGACGACGGCCCAGCCCAGTGCACCTACACCTTTACCGAAGAACGCCAGGGCCATAAAGCCGACGACCATCCACTCAACATCCACGTAGTTGCACGCCACGATGCTGCTCGATACCAACAGGCCAACAATGATCGGCGCCTTGCGGGCGAAGGTCAGGGAATGGCCTTTGCGCAGCAGGTAATCGGAAATCACCCCGCCCAGCACCCCGCCGATAAACCCGCAGATGGCGGGTAATGAGGCGATAAAACCGGCCTTGAGGATGGTCATGCCGCGCTCCTGTACCAGATACACCGGAAACCAGGTCAGGAAGAAGTAGGTAATGCCGTTGATGCAGTACTGCCCCAGATAAACGCCGAGCATCATGCGATTGGTCAGGAGTTGACGTATGTAATCCCACTTTGGACCGTCAGCCTTTTTGCCTTTTTGGTCCATGTCGACCATGCCGCCGTTTTCAGCGATGTACTTGAACTCGGCTTCGTTAATGCCCGGGTGTTCGCGAGGGCTGTAGATCACTTTCAGCCAGATGCCTGAAAACACGACGCCGAACAGGCCCATGACAATAAACACGTGTTCCCAGCCGTAGGAATAGACGATCCAGCCCATCAACGGAGCGAACAATACCGTGGCGAAATACTGCGCCGAGTTGAAAATGGCGGATGCCGTGCCACGTTCTGCCGTCGGGAACCAGGCGGCCACGATGCGGGCGTTACCGGGAAAGGATGGCGCTTCGGCCAGACCCACCAGAAAGCGCAGCATAAACAGTGCAACCACCGCTGTAGACATGCCGAACTCACCGACAAATCCTTGCAGCACCGTGAATAGTGACCAGGTGAAGATGCTCAGGGCGTAGACTTTTTTCGAACCGAATCGATCGAGCAGCCAGCCACCGGGGATTTGTCCGGCCACGTAAGCCCAGCCAAATGCGGAGAAGATATAACCCAGAGTGATGGCGTCGATGCCGAGGTCTTTTTGCAGGCTGGAGCCCGCAATGGCGATGGTCGCACGGTCTGCATAATTGATCGTGGTCACCAGAAAAAGCATGAGCAAAATCAAATAGCGGACGCGCGTAGGCTTGGTCGCTTGCATGTAGTACTACTCCCACTGATTATTTTTATGCGCGGGTGAATATTTTTTGATGTGGCGGGCTTTCAGGTGACGCTGTGTGTGATTCTTTGGGAGAATTTTTACAGCCGCCGAGCATATTCCCTTACGCAAAAGGCCGCTGATTACTCAGCGGCCTTGGTGCTTGCTTACTGCGGGCCTTGCTTGTCGATCAAGGCGGCCAGTGCTTCGTACTCTTCTGGCAACAGATCGGTCAGGGGGGTGCGTACCGGGCCTGCGGTGTAACCGGAAATGGTTGCACCGGCCTTGACGATACTCACGGCGTAACCGGCCTTGCGGTTGCGCAGGTCCAGGTACGGCAGGAAGAAGTCATCGATGATCTTGCCCACGGTGACGTGATCTTCACGGGCCACGGCGCGGTAGAAATCCATCGCGGTTTTCGGGATGAAGTTGAACACCGCCGAGGAGTAAACCGGTACGCCCAGTGCCTTGTAAGCTGCAGCGTAGACTTCGGCAGTCGGCAAACCGCCCAGGTAGCTGAAGCGATCGCCCAGGCGGCGGCGGATCGACACCATCAACTCGATGTCACCCAGGCCATCCTTGTAGCCGATCAGGTTCGGGCAGCGCTCGGCCAGACGTTCCAGCAGCGGCGCAGTCAAACGGCAGACGTTGCGGTTGTAGACAATCACGCCGATTTTCACCGACTTGCACACTGCCTCAACGTGGGCGGCAACGCCGTCCTGGCTGGCTTCGGTCAGGTAGTGCGGCAGCAGCAGCAAACCTTTGGCGCCCAGACGCTCGGCTTCCTGAGCGTATTCGATGGCCTGGCGAGTCGAACCGCCGACACCGGCAAGGATCGGCACGCTGTTGGCGCAGGTATCGACTGCAGTTTTGATCACTTGCGAATATTCGCTGGCCGCCAGGGAGAAGAACTCACCGGTACCACCGGCAGCGAACAGGGCTGAGGCGCCGTACGGGGCCAGCCATTCCAGACGCTTGATGTAGCCCTCGCGATGGAAATCACCTTGAGCATTGAAGTCGGTTATCGGGAACGACAACAGACCGGAAGAGAGGATGGACTTCAGTTCTTGTGGATTCATTATTCGAACACCCTGGGAGCACGTTGTGATGGAAAATACGTTAGCGCTTTGCTACGTCGTACGTCATCGTACAACTTAAAAAAGGAACGTCAATCTCATTTCTTTAAATCATGCTAACCGGTGGCCGAATTTTGGCTGACAAAAAGCGCAAAGCCCGTCTATTACGGGCTTTGTTGGCGTTACGCAGCGTTTGAATTTAATTCCAGAGCAGAGGTAGGTTGTCCGAGAACAGACTTTAGTCCGTACCCGCTGAGGAGGTACTTCAACTGTGGGAGCTAGCCTGCTCGCGAAAATTGTTCGCGAGCAGGCTCGCTCCCACAGGGGGGCTTACCCGCGTTGCGCTTCCGCTTCTTCATGGGCATGACGCAGGCGCTCGCGGCTGTTGGTCAGATGCAAGCGCATGG
>JBILYW010000253.1:0-5587 GCA_044377555.1 Pseudomonas sp. | reverse complement strand
ATATCGCCTGTGCCCGGGTCCCAGCTTTGCGGGCGCAACGAGCCCGGGTCGTTCAGCGACTCGTACAGGTATTCGCCGCCCAGGGTCAGCACCTGGGGAGTGCCCATGGTCAACGGCAAGTTCACTTCGCCAGTGGCGCGGGTATTGCGCAAACGCGATTCAAATTTGCCGGCACTTTCAGACGGCGCGCCTTCGCCATAACCGGCCAGGCCTTCGTTCAGGCGGGCGTTACGGGTCAGGTCGTGGCTCAGGGAGGCGCTGGTCGAGCCCCAGTCGAACGAACCATTGTGGGTCGCGGAGAAGGTGCTGCGTTGCAACACACTGGTTTCTTTGCCCGTGAGGCTGTTAACAAAATCACCGCCGCTGTTGAGCATGGTGTCGCCGGCAAAAATGTTGCCCTGGCGGCTGTAGCTGGCTTCCAGGTCCAGAGATTGCTCCGGGGTGAACTGCCAGCTGATCAAGCCGTTCACATCCTTGTTGCGCACGCCTTCACGGCCTGCCACGACGCTGTCGGGCGAGGCTTGCGCCGCAGTGTTGATGCCCGGGTCATCGGCGTCGGTCTTGTTCACGCCACCGTATACACGAAACACCAGATCATCCGTGATCGGCCCGCTGAGGTTGAAGTTGGTGCGCTTGCTGACGCCTTCGGAGTCGTCTTCCGGCGACAGGTAGTACGCCGTCACCGAGCCCTTGAGTTTGTCGGACGGGCGCTTGGTGATGATGTTGACCACCCCGCCCATGGCGCCCGAACCGTAGCGGGCAGCCGCAGGGCCGCGCAGGATTTCGATGCGCTCGACTTCTTCCGCCGGTACCCAGTTGGTTTCGCCACGGGTATCACGGTCGCCGCTCCAGCCATAACGCTGGGCGTTACGCGAAGAAGACGGCTTGCCGTCAATCAGGATCAGGGTGTTTTCCGGGCCCATGCCGCGCAGGTCGATCTGGCGGTTGTTGCCGCGAGCGCCGCTGGAACTGTTACCGGTCAGGTTGACCCCCGGCTCGCGCCGAATGATGTCGGAGAGGTCATTGGCCGGCGGGCGCTTCTTGATGTCTTCGGCGGTGATGATCGACACCCCGGGCGCCTGCTTGAGCTCTTCGGCAGCAGTGCCCAAAACACGGGTTTCTTCCAGTTGCAATGCTTGCCTGGTGCCATCGACCGCCAGGTCGGTGGTCTCCACCGGCACCTCGTCACGATCGCGCTCAAGCGCATCGGCCAAAACGGTGGGTGACGCCAGGGCGGCAACGAAAGCCAGTGAAAGATGACTGCGGTTGAATCGAGACGACATGTCCAGTTGATCCCTTAACAATGGAGTGTGCTCAGCAGGCCAAAGGCTGGAAATCGCTGTCGCACGAACCCGAAAGGACACGACGTTTTTAGCTCTCCCCGGCACTGCCAGGGCTGCAATGATAAACACTCTCATTTGAGAGTAAAGCGCAATTGACACTAATCCTCATTCGCAAGTTCCCCAATCCCTTTGTTTTAGAGCCTTTTCCTACAGAAAAAAAATTAAATTCATTGCAAAACACAGCTCAAATTGAGAGAAACACCGCCGCAAGTCGCCCTCTCCCATCACTTTTTGAGTCCCACAGCATGACAACCGAACTTCAGATCACCGACCTTGTGCAGGGCGACGGCAAAGCCGTGGTCAAAGGTGCCTTGATCACCACCCAATACACCGGCTGGCTCGAAGACGGCACGGTGTTCGACTCTTCCTTTGAACGCGGCAAGCCGTTCCAGTGCGTGATTGGCTCCGGGCGCGTCATCAAGGGCTGGGACATCGGCCTCATGGGCATGCAGGTCGGGGGCAAGCGCGAACTGAAGGTTCCTGCTCATCTGGCCTATGGTGAAAGAAGCATGGGCGCGCATATCACACCGAACTCCAACCTCAGGTTTGAGATCGAACTGCTGGAAGTGCTCACGCGCGACGATTGATCGCGGCGGCACATAAGCAGCATTTTTCAGGAGTCAGGCTGGGTGAATCGATTTTTCAGGCATTTTTTGCCGGTATTGCCGCTGGTGGTACTGGCGGGTTGTAGCAGTCAGGGCACGCAGACACTGCCGAATCTGACCCCCGAACAGAGCCGCGCCCGCATCGTGCAATTGATGCCGGCCAAAACACCGGATCGCCAGGGCTGGGCCACCAACATCCAGGCCGCTTTTACCGCCCAGGGGCTGGCCCCCAGCGACGAAAACCTGTGCTCGGTACTCGCCGTCACCGAGCAGGAGTCCACCTTTCAGGCCGACCCGCCAGTGCCGGGCCTGGCCAAGATCGCCCGCACGGAAATCAACCGTCGCGCCGGCAAGCTGCATATCCCGCAATTTTTGGTCAACAGCGCACTGAATATCACCTCCCCGACAGGCAAAACTTACAACCAGCGCCTGGATGCCGCCCGCACCGAAGGCCAGCTCAGCGCCATTTTTGATGATTTCATTGGCATGGTGCCGATGGGCAAAACCCTGTTTGGCAGTTTGAACCCGGTGCACACCGGCGGTCCGATGCAGGTCAGCATTGCCTTCGCCCAGCAGCGGGCGCGGGACTACCCCTACCCGGTTGCCCACTCGATCCGCCAGGAAGTCTTTACCCGGCGCGGCGGCATGTACTTCGGCATTGCCCATTTGCTGGGCTACCCCGTCGACTACAGCGAGTCGCTGTACCGTTTTGCCGACTTTAATGCCGGCTGGTACGCCAGCCGTAATGCCGCTTTCCAGAACGCCGTGAGCCAGGCGTCCGGCATCCCGCTGGCACTGGATGGCGACCTGACGGTGCCCGGTTCGTATGCGCTCGGGTCAACCGAGCGGGCAGTCCGGGCGCTGGGCAAGCAACTGAAACTGAGCGACAACGCCATCAGAAACCAGCTACTCAAAGGCGACAGCCTGGACTTCAATGACACCGACCTCTACACGCGGGTCTTCGCCCTGGCCGAGCGCCAGCAAGGCAAAACCCTGCCCCGCGCCGTGCTGCCGGGCATCACCCTGCAAAGCCCGAAAATCACCCGCACGCTGACCACGGCCTGGTTTGCCAAGCGCGTCGATGAGCGTCGCCAGCGCTGCATTAAACGGGCGAAGGCACTACCGGCGCCCTGAACAAGTTCAGATACGAACAAAGCTATTGAAATAATTCATATGCGGAGTATGGTCGAAGTTAATGACATTCAGGAGAACGCCATGGGACTCGCAGCCCGCAACCTCGAACCCGATATCACCACAGGTGATGCCGGCCGTGTGGCCCTGACCTTTTTCTTCAACCTGATGGAGCATTGGGGTTGCAGTAAGGAGCAGCAATGCACGCTGCTGGGGGCCATAGGCAACACCACCTACTTCAAGTACAAAAAACTGCCCAATGTGCGCTTGCCCCACGACACGCTGGAGCGGATTTCGTACCTGATGGGGGTGCACAAAGCGCTGCGAATCCTGTTCAGCAACCAGCCCGAGCGCGCCTATGAGTGGGTGCACAAACCCAATACCGCTGCGCCCTTTAATGGTCAGAGCGCCTTGAGCTACATGCTCGCAGGCCAGGTGGTCGACCTGGCTGACGTGCGTCGTTATCTGGATGGAGTGCGCGGCTGATGCCCGATGCGCCTCTGCCCGCCGTCCTGCCCGACTGGGGCAAGGCCTATCGCATTATCAACAGCGCATTCCCGCCGCTCAGCGTGTTTGAAGACACCCTGGACCCGGCAGACCTGGAGATTGCCTTTGCCCTCGAAAGCCTGACCAATGACCGGCTGCGTGACGCGGCCGGTTTGCTGTGCCGGGTCCGGCCCGAGGACCGGCTGTGCGGCGAGGGCTCAACTGTGGTGATGGCCGCCTTTACCCATATTGGCCGGGCCAGCCGGTTTACCGACGGCACGTATGGTGTGTACTACTGCGCCAGCAGCGTTGAAGCGGCAATCGCCGAAACCTGCTTTCATCAGGAGCAGTTCTGGCGGGCCACGCAGGAAGCCAGTATCGAGATCACCCTGCGCACCTACATCAACAGGGTGCTGCAACCGATGATCGACGTGCGTGCCGTACCCGAACTGCACCAGCCATCGCCTTCCAGTTACGGCATCTGCCAGGACTTCGCCCGCCCCCTGCGTGAAAACCTGGCCTGGGGCCTGCTTTACAACAGTGTGCGGCTTGCCGGCCATGAATGCGTGGCAGCGTTGCGCCCACCTGCGCTCTCGCTGCCGGTGCAGGGTCAACATTTTCGGTATGTGTGGGATGACAAGACGCAAGCCATTGCGTGGGTGTTGCAGGTCAGTGAAGTGGTGCGTTGAAACTGCCTGGGTGGCGTCACTGTTGTCACCCAGGCCCGTTCAGTTCAAGCGTTACAAACCATCAGTCGGTTTAAGCGTACGCTCGGCAACGGCTTCAGCGCTTTTTTCCTGCCAGACCGGCCAGTAAGAGGCGCGTTTCTTCTCAACGCTGGCTTTGACGCGTTCGTACCAGGCCAGGGATTTTGGCGAGTTGGTCACCAGATCCGTGTCCTCAACCCAGCCTTTGAAATTTTTCGATTTCAGGCTGTGGGCGGCTTCGGGATCATTGCTGATCGGCCATAGAGAAAAACGGGCTTTCCACAGACCCATGCGTGGCGTTACCAGGGCGTAGTAGGTTTTGCCGGCAACCAGATCGGCTTCCATAAAGTCAGCTGCTTCGGACACCACCATAAAGGTGTGTTTACCCGGGGTAGTCGGGTAGGCGATCTTGGTGCCGTTGGCCATCACCCCGATAAACCGGGTCTTGCCATCTGTCACGTCATACAGCGAAGAAACAATCGCTTTACCGGTATAGGCATCGCGCATGAACACTACTTGCGCCGAGTCTGCCGCAGCCGGCGGCAACGTCTGGTCGGCCACAGGTGCCATGGGGTTGCTTGCGCAACCGGCCAGCAACAAGGTGCCCAACAAGGTAAAGATATAAAACACGCGCATCTACAGCTCCTTTGAATGATGACTTCCTGACCCGGCCTCTGCCGGGCCCGCGGCATTATCGACACATGTTGGCCTGGTCACAAACGAAACCACCCATATGCATTCCTGCATGCAAGCCGACCTCAAAGGGTGTACTGCTTGAACAGCTCCTCCTTGATGATCAGCAGCGCGTCTTCGTAGTAGCGTTCGCCCCGGGCTTCGCTGAGTAAAACCGAGCGCACACTGCCTTCGCCTTCGCCGGGGATGTGTTCGCAGGTCAGGAAGAACTCGGCGGTTTCGGGCTTGAACTCCAGGTAGTAAAACAACTCGCGGCCTTCGCGGTGCCAGTAACCAATTTCTCTGCGCATGGATCTGCCTTCTGTGAAGATGCCGGGCTTTGTGCTGCCCGCTAACTTGATGCTGTCGCCCACGAGGTGCGTGTTGCCGCAACCCGCTCCAGTGCCACTTTCAGAGCCTGGGCACTCGCGGCCGCTGTCAGGCTGATGCGCACCGCGTTGGCCGGGGTGGATTTAACCGCAAAAACGTCCGCCGGCACCACGTCTACTCCCGCCGCGCGGCAAACCTCGGCGAGCGAGGCCTCCCCCTCATCCACTGTCAGCCAGATATGCGGCGACGGCGTCTGTGCCTGGTACATCGCCGGGCCCAACAGCTTTTTCGCCAGCCGCCAGCGCCGGGTCAC
>JBILYW010000252.1:0-5598 GCA_044377555.1 Pseudomonas sp. | reverse complement strand
CGACTTGCTCGGCGAAATCGGCGTTTTCAGCCAAAAAGCCGTAGCCCGGGTGAATCGCCGTGGCGCCGGTGACTTCGGCGGCCGCGATGATGGCCGGAATGTGCAGGTAAGACAGGTTGGCCGGTGCCGGACCGATGCAGACGGTTTCGTCTGCCAGGCCCAGGTGCATCAGCTCTTTGTCGGCAGTGGAGTACACCGCGACGGTCTTGATCCCCATTTCCTTGCACGCCCGCAGGATGCGCAAAGCAATCTCGCCACGGTTGGCGATCAGGACTTTTTCCAGCTTCTGAGGCTTCAACATCGTTGGCTCCCCGTGGTTCAAACGATGGTGAACAGCGGTTGGTCGAATTCAACCGGCTGACCGTTCTCTACCAGGATGGATTCGATAACACCGGCTTTTTCGGCCGTGATGTGGTTCATCATTTTCATCGCTTCAACGATGCAAATGGTGTCGCCGACCTTGACGGTCTGGCCAACTTCAACGAAGGCAGGCGAAGTTGGTGCCGGGGTGCGGTAGAACGTACCGACCATTGGCGACTTGACCACAAAACCGTTCAGTTTTGGAGCAGCAGGCGCTTCGGTCACAGTGGCAACCGGAGCGGCAGCAACTGGAGCAGCGGCAGGCGCTTGCATTGGAGCCGGCGCGTAGAACTGTTGCGCTGGAGTCTTGCTGTGGCGGCTGATGCGTACGGACTCTTCGCCTTCTTTGATTTCCAGCTCGTCGATGCCGGACTCTTCCAGCAGCTCGATCAGTTTCTTAACTTTACGGATATCCATGAATCGTCAACTCCCAATGGGTCTGTCAGGGGCGTTTAGCTTGTAGTTCAAGCTGTTCCAGGGCGGCCTCCAAGGCCAGTCGATAACCGCTGGCGCCAAGGCCGCAGATCACACCTACCGCAACGTCGGAGAAGTAGGAGTGATGGCGGAAAGGTTCGCGTTTGTGCACGTTAGACAAATGCACTTCGATGAATGGGATGCTCACCGCCAGCAGCGCGTCACGTAATGCCACGCTGGTGTGGGTAAAAGCAGCCGGGTTGATCAGAATGAAGTCCACGCCTTCATTGCGTGCGGCATGGACCCGGTCGATCAATTCATACTCGGCATTGCTTTGCAGGTAGAGCAGATGGTGCCCCGCATCACGGGCCCTTTGTTCCAGATCCTGATTGATTTGCGCCAGGGTAGTTGCGCCGTAGACGCCCGGCTCGCGGGTGCCGAGCAGGTTCAGGTTGGGGCCGTGAAGAACCAGGAAAGTCGCCATCTGCTGTTCCTTATTATCTGAGTGCAGTTGTCAGTGCCGGGCGACTATGCCGAAAAGCGGATTCGCTGTCCAGTTAACTGCAATAGCCAGCACGATGCCCGATGTTCGCGCAAAGTTTGTGACCAAGGCTCTAGATCTGGTCATTCGCGTTGGCGACACGTTCGGCGAAGTCCGCTGCATTGATCTCGCCAATGACCCGCTGGTCACTTTTTTCGGTGCCGTTTTTGCCAAAGAACATCAGCGCTGGCGGGCCGAACAATTTGTACTGATCGAGCAGGGCGCGTTGCTCGGCATTGCTGGCGGTGATATCGAAACGCACCAGCCGGTAACCCTTGAGCAACTCCAGTACCCGGGGGTTGTTCAGCACTTCGTGCTCGATCACTTTGCAGCTGATGCACCAGTCGGCGTACCAGTCCAGTAACAGCGGCTGGCCGGCAGCCTTGGCCCGGGCCAGCGCGCTGTCCAGCTCGGCCGGGGTGCTGACGGTGAGCCATTGGCCGGTCGCTTGCTCGGTGGCGGTCACGGCCGCAGTGGCGGGCTGCGAGTGGCCGATGGGGTTGAACGGATCGCTTTGACCGCTCAGGGCGCCGTACCAGCAGGCCAGCCCGTAGACCAGCAAAAACAGCCCCAGCAGTTGCGCCAGACGCTGGCGCGGGGCCTTGCAGGCGAACTCCAGGGTGCCCAGAAACAGGCTCACGCCTACCGCCAGCAAGCCGATCAACAGCAACGTTACCGATCCCGGCAGCACGCGGCTGAGCAGACCGATAGCCAGGCCGAGCAGCAACACGCCGATGGCGTTTTTCACGCTGACCAGCCACGGACCGCTTTTCGGCAGCCAGGCGGCGCCACCGGTGGCCACCAGCAGCAGCGGTGCGCCCATGCCCAGGCCGAGGGCGAACAGCTTCAAGCCGCCGCCCAGCGCATCGCCACTGGCACTGATGTAGAGCAAGGCCCCGGCCAGCGGTGCGGACACGCAGGGCGAAACCAGCAGGCTGGAGACCACGCCCAGTACGGCGGCCCCCCACAGCGAGCCGCCCTGGGTGCGATTGGCGACGCGGTCGAGGCGGTTGCTGATGGCTTGCGGCAACTTCAGCTCGAACACACCAAACATGGCCAGGGCAAAAATCCCGAAGAACAGCGCGAACGGCACCAGTACCCATACCGATTGCAGGCGCGCCTGCAGGTTGAGTTGTGCGCCGAACATGCCCATCAGTGCACCCAGCAGGGCAAAACAGGCGGCCATCGGCAGCACATAGGCCAGCGACAGGCTGAACCCGCGCAGCCCGCCCACCTGACCGCGCAACACCACGCCTGACAGGATCGGCAGCATCGGCAGTACGCACGGGGTGAATGTCAGGCCGATCCCGGCGAGGAAAAACAGTGCCAGCTCACGCCAGCTCCACGAGGTGGCGGGGGCGCTGTCGGCCGGGGCTGCGGCGCCATCGATGTTCAGGCGTTCGGTTTCGGGCGGGTAGCACAAACCCTTGTCGGCGCAGCCTTGATAGGTGACCACCAGGGTAAACGGGCGCTGATCGTTGGTCGGGCGTGGAATATCCACATCGAGAATGCCGTGATAGACCTCGACGTCGCCAAAGTACTCGTCGTGCTTGGCCTCGCCGGGCGGCAATTGAGGTGTGCCGAGGGCGATGTCGGCGGGCTCGGTCTTGAAGCCGAACTTGTGCCGATACAGGTAATAGCCTTCGGTGGGCACAAAGCGCAGCTTGATCGTCTCGGGGGGGCTGTCGATCAGGTTCAGCTTGAACGCTTCGCGCACCGGCAAAAAATCGCTGCTGTTATTGATCGCGCCCAAGGTTGCGCTGGGGCGGTTATCCAGCAGCCCGGCGCCCATGGCGGGAACGGCAAACAGCAAACACAGAATCAAAAACAGGCGGCGCATAGGTCTCTCGCAGATCAAACGTGGGGGCATGATAGCGCGGTGCATGGGTATGTGGGGGTGTGGGAGCGGGCTTGCTCGCGATTGCATCACCGTGGTCATGGAGGTAGACCGAGTCGTCTGCATCGCGAGCAAGCCCGCTCCCACAAGGGGGGCGGCTTACACCCGAAACGCCTGCACGGCGGTATTGAGCTCTGAACCCAATTCAAGCAGTTGCTGGCTTTGATCACGGGCAATGCCGATGCGTTGCAGGTTTTCGTCGCCCAGCACGTGGATGCGTTCGCTGTGATCGCGGATCTCGCTGACGGCCCCGGTCTGTTGGGCGGTGACGTCGGCAATGCGCACGGCGGTGTCCGAGATGGTTGCGATCGCCCCGACAATTTCATCCAGTGCGCCATCCGCCGCCTGGGCCTGCCGGGCAGTGGCCTGGGCGTGGGTCACTTGTGCGCGTATGCCTTCAACCGATTGACGGGCGGCCAGTTGCAGCCCGGCAATCAGGGTCTGGATCTCGTTGGTGGCGCCCGCGGTACGTTGGGCCAGTGAGCGCACCTCTTCGGCGACCACCGCAAAACCGCGGCCCATTTCACCGGCGCGGGCCGCTTCAATGGCGGCGTTGAGCGCCAGCAGGTTGGTCTGGTCGGCAATGGAGCGAATAACGGTCAATACGCCGCCGATGGTGGCCGACTCTTCGGCCAGGCGTTCGATGGTTTGCGCGTTGCCCTGCACTTCCCCCACCAGGGCGTGCAGCCCGGTCAGGCTTTGGCCAATCACGCGCTGCCCCTGGGCCACGGCCAGTCCTGCGCTGCGGCTGGCATCGGCGGCCTGGCTGGCATCGCCTGCGACCTGGGAAATAGTCGCCTCCAGCTCGCCCAGCGCGTCGCGGATTTGCGCGGTGTCACCGGCCTGGCGCTCTGCGCCGCCGTGCAGGCCGGTGCTCAGTTCGGCCAGGGTCTGGCTGCTGCCGGCCACCTGTTCGGCATTCAGGCGCAGGGTGCCCACCAGGTTCACCAGGTAGGTGCGCAGGCGGTTGAGGGAGGACTCGATGTCACGCAGTTCGCGGTTGGTCTTGCCCAGTTGGATGTCGCGACTGAAGTCGCCTTCGGCCCAGGTCGACAGCAGCGGTGCCAGATACGTCAGCACCCGCGCCAGTTTGCGCTGCAGGGTGTCGATCAGCAGCGCGATCAACAGGATCAGGCCAATCATCAGCCCCTGAATCAGCCGCACTTCATTCTGGATCTGGCCATGCTGGGCGCGCACCACGGGTTCCAGTCCGGCGATGGCCTGCTGGACGGCGTCGAGTTTGAGGTGGGTGGCAGCGCTGAGCTGGCTGCGTTGCCCGATTTGGGCCTGGGTGCGTTTGAGCTCTGCCGGGTAGCGGCTCAGCAGGTTGTTGAGTTCGCGCTTGAGGCCAACCCCGGCGTCCTCGGCCTGGGCCGTTGCGGTGGATTCAAGGCCCATCATTGCGGCAAAGTCGTCGGTGCCCGAGGCGCTGTTGCTGCTCACGCCGAGCAAGGGCAGGCTGTCGATTTGCCGGGCCTGGCGCTCAATGCCGTCCAGCTCGCGCTCCACATCACCGGCAAGCTCGCTGCGCCCGCTGCTGACCAGTTTGTCGCGGCTCAGGGATAGCTTGGCCAGGTGTTGCGAGGCTGTCAGCAGCAAGGGCAGATAGGCCCGGGCCTCGGCTGAAGCCGCGTCGCTGGCGTATTGGCCGAGCTGTTCGAGGCTGGCGCCCAATTCGCGCTCGGCCTGCAACAGCAGGGCCTGCGGGTCGCCGGCCAGTTTACCGGCGGCCAGCAGTTCGGTATTGCTGTAGGTGCTCAGGTTCTCAAGGCTGGGACGCAATGCATCGGCCAGTGCCGGCGGCAAAGGCCCGAGCCCGGTCTTGAGGGATTCGAGGGCGCTGTTGGCATCGCTCAGGCGCACGGCATCGCCGCTGGCGAGGTAGTCCTCGATATTGCGCGCGACGTTATTCTGGAACTGCTGCGACAGGCTCAAATAGCGCTCCATCAACAGGAAAGGGCGTTCCAGCGCCTGTTGCGACCACCACAAGGTTGCGCCCAGGGCGAGGCACACGGCGACCAGCAACAGGGTGTTGAGGTTGGTTAGCAGCTTCAGGCGCATGTGGGTTTTTGCCTACTACACAGTAAGAAGCGGCAAAAGTTATTGCACTTGGGTTACAGCGGTGTGACGGATTCCAGCAATTCGGCACAAATAGTGGCACTTGGCCTTGTCTGATGGAAATGCTGCACCTGATTGCGGCCATTATGTTTGGCACGGTACAGCGCTTCGTCAGCCTGGGAGGCCATTTGCAGGCTGTCCGCGTCGCCCTGCATTTGCACCACGCCGGCGCTGAATGAGCACGACAGGTCTGCGGGCTGCGCGGGGTAGTGAATCTCGGCAAAGCGTTGGCGGATCTGGTTGAGCACCTTATAGGCCGACTCTTCAT
>JBILYW010000251.1:0-5625 GCA_044377555.1 Pseudomonas sp. | reverse complement strand
TTGCCGATCGCTGCTCAAGTGCAGCAACCGCTGCGCGCAATCGCTCACGGGCCAGCTCGGCCGCAGAGGGTTGCTGCGGTTGTGGTTGCGCCTCTATCTCCGGTTCTGGTTCTGGCTCCGGCTCCGGAGCATCAATTGGCGCAACGTCGCGCAGCAAGTCATCAAAGTCAGTTTTAAGCCCCTCCTCCATCGAATCCAGCTCTGTCAGCAAGGTGCGGAAGCTGGTTTCGTCCCGGGGCTCTTCCGGCTCGGCGCTTTCGTCAGCCAACGCCTGAAGGTGCGCAGGAACCGGGGCATCGTCGAAATCAAGAATCGGGTCGGGTTCCAGCTCGCGCAATTCGGCCAGCGGCGGCAATTCATCGAGGCTTTTGAGGTTGAAGTGGTCAAGAAAGCCTTTGGTCGTGGCAAACATCGCCGGCTTGCCCGGCACATCGCGATAACCCACCACGCGAATCCACTCGCGTTCCAGCAAAGTCTTGACGATATGGCTGTTGACCGCCACACCCCGCACATCCTCGATCTCGCCGCGGGTGATGGGCTGGCGATAGGCGATCAGCGCCATGGTTTCAAGCATGGCCCGGGAGTAGCGCTGCGGGCGCTCTTCCCACAGGCGGCCGATCCATGGCGAATACTTCTCGCGAATCTGCAGGCGGTAGCCCGAGGCGACTTCCTTGAGCTCAAACGCCCGGCCGTCACAGGATTTGCGCAGCAGCTCCAGAGCCTTCTTGAATACGGGCGGTTCCGGGCGCTCGCCCTCTTCAAACAGTTCAAACAGGCGTTCAAGGCTCTGCGGCTTTCCCGAGGCCAACAGAAAGGCCTCAAGCAAGGGGGCCAGCTCGCGGGGTTCAGTCAAATTCATGATTTCAGCTCTTTATTCGGCTCTTGCCCGCACATGGATCGGTGCATAGGGTTCATTTTGCACCAATTCGACCAGCGACTCCTTGACCAGCTCAAGGACGGCCATAAAGGTCACGACCACACCAAGACGGCCTTCTTCGGCGGTAAACAGCTCGACAAACGGCACAAAACCGCCGCCCTTGAGACGTTCGAGCACGTCGCTCATGCGCTCGCGGGTCGACAGGGCCTCACGGCTGACCTGGTGGCTTTCAAACATGTCGGTACGGCGCAGCACTTCGGCCATGGACATCAGCAGCTCTTCGAGCGCCACATCCGGTACCAGCTTGCGGGCCCGCGCTTCGGGCGCATCGAGTTTGGGTACATACACATCGCGCCCTACCCGGCTCAAACCTTCGATACCCTCGGCCGCAGCCTTGAAGCGCTCATATTGCTGCAGGCGGCGAATCAGTTCGGCGCGGGGGTCGCCCTCGTCCTCTTCGATTGCAGCCGAACGCGGCAACAGCATGCGCGACTTGATCTCGGCCAGCATGGCGGCCATCACCAGGTACTCGGCGGCCAGCTCCAGGCGCACGTTTTTCATCAGCTCGACATAACCCATGTACTGGCGGGTAATTTCCGCCACCGGAATGTCGAGGATGTCGATGTTCTGCTTGCGGATCAGGTACAGCAGCAGGTCGAGCGGGCCTTCAAAAGCATCGAGAAACACCTCCAGTGCATCCGGCGGGATGTACAGGTCCTGGGGCATTTCGATGACTGCCTGGCCATAGACCATGGCAAACGACAGCTCTTGCTGGGTACCGGCGGGGGCCTCTACCGCCTCAGGGGTTACGTCAGACATCAGGCCTCGACCATAAACGGTTCTGGATCGCCACAGCCGACGCGGACAATTTCGGGGTCACCGCTGTCCACCAGGCTGATCACGGTCGAGGCCTTGTTGCCGCCAAAACCGCCATCGATGATCAGGTCGACCTGTTTTTCCAGGGCATCACGGATCTCGTACGGATCTTCCATCGGCTCGCTTTCGCCCGGCAGGATCAGGGTCACGCTCATCAGCGGCTCGCGCAGCTCTTCCAGCAGCGCCAGCGCAATCGGATGGCTCGGCACCCGCAGGCCGATGGTACGGCGCTTGGGGTGCAGCAGCAGGCGCGGCACTTCGCGGGTGGCGTTGAGGATAAACGTGTAAGGCCCCGGCGTGTGGGCCTTGAGCAGGCGGAACGTGCCGGTATCGACTTTGGCAAACAACCCCAGCTGCGACAGGTCGCAGCACATCAGGGTGAAGTTGTGCTTGTCGTCCAGGTTGCGCAGGCGCTTGATCCGCTCGATAGCGCCCTTGTCACCCATCTGGCAACCCACGGCGTAGGACGAATCGGTGGGGTAGATGACTACCCCGCCCCTCTTGATGATTTCAACAGCCTGTTTGATCAGGCGTGGTTGTGGGTTTTCCGGATGAATCTGGAAAAATTGACTCACAGTGGTTACCTGTTCAGACGTTGGCTGCGGGCTGGTCATATTTGAATCGACACCACAGTGGTGGCAGGTCTTCCGGAATCGGACGGTACTCGCCGATCTCGGACCAACCTCCCGGGCCATGAAAATCACTGCCGGCGCTGACCAGCAGACCGAACTCACGCGCAAGGATCGCCAGGCTGCCTACCTGCTCGGCCGGCTGATGCCCGTTGACCACTTCAATAGCGTGACCCCCTGCTTGAATATAGTCGCCAATCAGCCGTCGGCGCTTGCTGCGGGTGAAATCGTAGTGCGACGGGTGCGCCAGGCTGACCCAGGCCCCCGCGGCCCGCAGGGTGGCGACCGTGTCTTCCAGGGTCGGCCAGTGCAGCTTGACGTCACCCAGCTTGCCGGCGCCCAGCCACTTGCGAAACGCCTCGGCGCGGTCCTTGACGTAGCCGGCCTGGACCAGAAAGTCGGCAAAGTGCGGACGGGCCGGGGCATTACCGCTGTCGCCCAGCCCCTGCTGGATGGCACGGGCACCCTCCAGCGCGCCGGGCATGCCCTTGAGCTCCAGCTTGCGGCTGATCTCTTCAGCCCGCAGCCAGCGACCGTCGTGCAATTTGGCAATGGCCTCGACCAATGCCGGGGCATTGACATCAAAGCCGTAGCCGAGCACATGAATGGTGGCACCGCCCCAGGTACAGGACAATTCGACGCCGTTGATCAACGTCATGTTCAACGCCTGAGCCGCTGCGCGGGCTTCATCGAGGCCTTCAAGTGTGTCGTGATCGGTCAGGGCCAGGACTCGCACACCTTTCTCGAACGCACGCGCGACCAGTACCGCAGGCGCCAGGGCGCCATCGGAAGCTGTGCTATGGCAATGCAAGTCAATTTCCACGGGGATTTAATAACCTCTAGCTGACGCTTTCGCTGTCATTGATGTTTGTTATTATGCCGCCACATCCTGCTTCTGGCTGCCACTGTGAAACAATTCATCGACTTCATCCCGCTGCTACTGTTTTTCATCGTTTTCAAAATCGACCCGCGCATCGTCGAAATCGGCGGGCACAGCCTGTCCGTAGGGGGCATCTACAGCGCTACGGCGATGTTGATCGCCAGCTCGCTGGTGGTTTACGGCATCCTGTTTTTGAAACAGCGCAAACTCGAAAAAAGCCAATGGCTGACCCTGGTCGCCTGCCTGTTGTTCGGCAGCCTGACCCTGGCCTTCCACAGCGAAACCTTCCTCAAGTGGAAAGCACCGGTGGTGAACTGGCTGTTTGCACTGGCGTTTGCCGGTAGCCACTTCATCGGCGACAAGCTGCTGATCAAGCGCATGATGGGGCACGCCCTGACCCTGCCCGATCCCGTGTGGGCCCGCCTGAACGTTGCCTGGATCGCCTTCTTCCTGTTTTGCGGCGCTGCCAACCTGTTCGTTGCGTTCACCTATCAAAGCATCTGGGTCGATTTCAAGGTGTTCGGCAGCCTGGGCATGACCGTGCTGTTCCTGATTGCCCAGGGCATTTACCTGTCGCGCCATCTGCATGACACCGATCCAACCACCCCCAAGACCAAGGACTGACATGCTCTACGCCATCATTGCAACAGACGTCGCCAACTCCCTTGATGCCCGCCTGGCTGCCCGCCCGGCCCACCTTGAACGCTTGCAACAGCTTAAAGCGGCAGGTCGCATCGTGCTGGCCGGCCCGCACCCGGCCATCGACAGCAATGACCCGGGCACCGCCGGTTTTACCGGTAGCCTGATCGTGGCCGAGTTCGACTCCCTGAGCGCCGCCCAGGCCTGGGCCGATGCCGACCCGTATATCGCCGCAGGCGTTTATGCGAATGTCAGCGTCAAGCCATTCAAGCAGGTCCTGCCGTAACCCGCCCCCTCTGCGGTATCTTTGCCGGTAGCCGACGTAGACACGTCGGCACTGGCTAAATCGAGTAAGTCATGAGCGACCTGTTACTGATAGATGATGACCAGGAGCTGTGTGAGCTGCTGGTCAGTTGGCTGAGCCAGGAAGGCTTCCAGGTCCGTGCTTGCCACGACGGTTTGAGCGCCCGCAAGGCGCTGGCCGAATCCAGCCCCGACGCCGTGGTGCTGGATGTGATGCTCCCTGACGGCAGCGGTCTTGAGCTGCTCAAGCAACTTCGCAACGATCACCCCGACCTGCCGGTGCTGATGCTGTCAGCCCGGGGCGAGCCGCTGGACCGCATCCTGGGGCTCGAACTGGGCGCCGATGATTACCTGGCCAAGCCTTGCGACCCCCGCGAGCTGACGGCGCGCCTGCGGGCCGTATTGCGCCGCAGCCACCCGACCGCCGTGTCCAGCCAGATCGAGCTGGGGGACCTGTGCTTCAGCCCGATGCGCGGCGTGGTCACGATCGACCAGCACGACATTACCCTCACCGTCTCCGAAAGCCGCCTGCTGGAAGCCTTGCTGCGCCAGCCCGGCGAGCCGCTGGACAAACAGGAACTGGCGCAGATTGCCCTGGGCCGCAAGCTGACCCTGTACGACCGCAGCCTGGACATGCACGTCAGCAACCTGCGCAAAAAGATCGGCCCCCACGCCGATGGCCGCCCGCGCATCGTCGCACTGCGCAGCCGGGGTTACTTCTACAGCGCATAGGGAACTGCGAGAGCGGGCTTGCTCGCGATGCGTGCGGCGCGGTCGCTCAGGCAATCCGAGGCGATACCGCCGCGAACAAGCCCGCCCACACACGTTTTATGTAAATCCCCATCAACGTCGTCTTTACCAAAGCTTTACCCATGGCTGACAGCGATTGACCTTGATCTCCCTAAACTGGGCGCATCCGGATTCACCGGAACCGAAATCGAAGGAGACACACCATGCGTAAAACTCTAATTGCCTTGATGTTTGCTGCAGCGCTGCCAACCGTCGCAATGGCCATGCCTGGTGGTGACGGCCCGATGGGCTCGCGTCACGGCGGTGAACACCACGGCCGCGGCGATGCCCCTTACAGCCAACTGGACCTGAGCCGCGAACAGCGCCAGCAGATCGGCAAGTTGATGGGCGAACAAATGCACGACCGCAAGCAGCTGGTTGAGAAGTACCTGGAAAAACTGCCAGCCGCCGATCAGAAGGCACTGAAAGACGAGATCGCGGCCAAGCAGGCAAAAACCCAGAGCGATATCCGCGCCGTGCTCAAGCCTGATCAGCAAAAACGCTTCGACGAGATGCAAAAGAAACGCGCCGAGCGTCAGGCCGAATGGAAGCAGTTCAAAGAGTGGAAAGCACAGCAAGCTCCAAAAGCGCAATAATCTGCGCAATATGAACAGACCCCAGGCCCAACGGCT
>JBILYW010000250.1:0-5634 GCA_044377555.1 Pseudomonas sp. | reverse complement strand
GCGTGCAGATGGTGTTTCAGGACGCACTCAGCGCCTTTAACCCCCAGCGCAGCATCGGCTGGAGCATTGCCGAACCCTTGCGCCATCTTTCGCAAATGCCCCCCCACGCGTGCAAGGCCCGGGTTGAGCAACTGCTGCAACAGGTCAGGCTTGAAGCCGGCGACATCGACAAACTGCCGGCGCAACTGAGCGGCGGCCAGCTGCAACGCGCCGGCATCGCCAGGGCCATGGCGATCGGGCCGCAGCTGATTATCCTCGACGAAGCCCTGTCCAACCTTGATCGGGTGCTGCAAGTACAGATTCTGGATTTGCTGGCAGAAGTTCGGCGCGAGTCGGGTACCGGTTTTTTGCTGATTACCCATGACCTGAGCCTGGTGCAGCGTTTTTGCCAGCGGGTGGTGGTATTGGCCGACGGCCAACTGGTGGAAGACCGGGAAGTGACGCCGCAGATGCGCTTCACCCATCCGGCAGCGCGGACCCTGCAAGAAGCGGTGCTGCCGGCGATGCCCAGGGCCAGGAAAGTCCTCGAGCCAGAGCTGCAGACCTGAAGCCACTGATACCCGCAAACCGTGGCAGCTGCCTCGTTCCAAGGCAGCTGCTACGGGACTTTGCTCGTTCCAAGGCTCTTGGGAATCGGGCTCAGGTCCCGCTTTTAACCTTGCTCCACACCCGGGTCCGTACCCGTTCGAGTTTCAGCGGCAACGGCTCAAGGGGAAACAGGGTGGCCATCACGTCTTTGCCGGGATAGATCTGCGGGTTGTCGCGGATCTTTTCGTCAATCAGCGCTTTGGCATCCAGATTGGCATTGGGGTACTTGAGGTAGTTAGAGGTCTGAGCAATCACCTGCGGGCGCAGCATGTAGTTGATAAACGCCAGGCCCTGCTGCGGGTTGGGCGCATCGTTGAGCAAGACCATGCTTTCAACCCAGATCGGCGCGCCTTCACGGGGAATGCTGTAACTGATATTTCGACCATTACCGGCCACTTGCGAGGCAGTTTTGGCGTCCTGCACCCCGCCTGCCCAACCCACCACCGCACACACGTTGCCGTTGGCCAGGTCGGTGATGAATTTGGACGAGTCAAAATAGCGAATATACGGCCGCAGCGTCAGCAACAACGCCTCGGCCTTCCGGTAGTCCTGGGGGTTGGTGCTGTTGTAAGGCAGCCCCAGGTAATGCAATGCAATGGGGATGATTTCGCCGGGTGCATCCAGCATGGCCACGCCACACTGGCTGAGTTTGCTCAGGTTCTCGGGCTTGAAGATCAGGTCCCAGGAGTCAACCGGCGCATCCGGGCCCAGGATTGCCCTGACCTTGTCCACGTCATAGCCGACCCCCGTGGTGCCCCACATGTAAGGCACGGCATAGCGATTTCCCGGATCGTTGCTTTGCATCTTGACCAGAATCTCCGGGTCCAGATGCGAGCGATTGGGCAATTGCGCGGGGTCCAGTTCCTTGAGAACCCCGGCCTTGATCAGGTTGGGCAGCAGATCCCCGGTGGCCACGACCACGTCATAGCCACTGCGCCCGGCCATCAGCTTGCTTTGCATCACATCACTGTTGTCGAACACGTCATACATCGAGCCAATGCCGGTTTCGGCCTGGAAGTTTTTCATCGTGTCCGGGGCGATAAAGTCGTACCAGTTGTAGATATTGACCTTGGGCTCGGCCGCAACCGCCTGACCGAGACTGCAACTCAACAGTGCTGCCAGCGCCAGGCGCATCCCCTGTGGTGTCTTCATTTGCCGGCTCCAATCAACAGTTCGCGACGACCGTCTGCATGTTCGAGCTGCTCACCCGAGAGCAACAAACGACGGTCCTTGAGGTAGTCGTACTCACGGCGGGCAGCCTTGATCCGGGTAAAATCCAGCGCAACCACATGACGAACCTCTTCACGCCCGGCTTCAAACAGCACCCGCCCGAACGGGTCGACCGCCATGCTGCCGCCCGCGAACACCAGCCCGTCATCCCCTGCCCCGACGCGGTTGACCATCACGGCAAACATCTGGTTTTCCTGGGCCCGGGCCATGAGCGCAGTCCGGTGCACGGGGCCGTAGGGGTCCATATTGCCGTTGGTGACGATGATCAGCTCAGCGCCCAGTTGCCCCAGCGCGCGGCCGGTTTCCGGCAGTTCGATGTCGTAGCAGATCAGCAGGCCCACCCGAACGCCCCGCCACAGCACGGTGGTAAAACGGTCGCCGGGGCAGAAGTCGTCACGCTCGGTTGGCCATAGATGGGTCTTGCGGTACTGCAGCGCGATCCCTTCGGGCGTCACCAGTACCGAGGTGTTGTAGAAACGCCCGTTATGGGCCTCGGCAATTCCCACTACCACGCTCACATCACGCTCGCGCACGGCCTGCAACACGGCCTGCAGCGTCGGGCCGGTCAAGGGCTCGGCCACCTGCGCCAATTGCTGGCTGCCGACAAAACCGCTCAGGTGGGTCTCCGGGAACACCAGTAAATCGGTATCGCCAGCACAGGTGGCGATGGCGTTCAGAGTGCGCGACAGGTTATAAGCGGTGTCGCCGTCACGGCCTGCCAGTTGCACCAATTCAATGTTCATCTCAGATCCTTGCACGGAGGGATGAGCCGAGTATGGTGCGCCCCACAGCGCCAATATATGACTTCGATGGGGTAACACCCAATGGGTAGTGAGATGAATCTGACGCTGCAGGATGTGGCCTGGCACGATGCGATGGGCCGGGTGATCGAAACCCTCGACCAGCCCAATTTCTGGACCGCGCTGGTGCGTTTGCTGGGCCGCTATGTGCCCGTGGACAACTGGGTGGTGCTTGTCTACAGCGCCGGAAAACCCCGGGTGCTGGCCGAATCCCCCGGCGCAGACGGCGGTATGGATTCGCTGTTTCAGGACTACCTCAAGGGCCTGTACCTGCTGGACCCGTTCTATATTGCCAACCGCGAATCACCGCGAACCGGGTTGTTCCGCCTGCAGGACGTGGCCCCGGAATGCTTTGAACAGACCGATTACTATCAGCGTTATTTCCGCCTGAACGTCGTCACCGACGAGGTGCATATCAACGTGCAACTCGACAACGAGCGCACCCTGAGCCTGTCGCTGGGCAGCCAGTGCCGCTTCAGCCTGGAACAGACCGCACTGCTGGGTCTGGTGCAGCCCTGGGTGGCCGCATTGATGCGCCAGCGCCTGATGTTCGAGCGCGAGCCCAGGGAGGCGCCGGAGCTGACACCCAACTGGCAAAGCCGCCTGGAAGCGGCAGCCGAGCAGTTGACTACGCCGCTCACCGCGCGGGAAATGGAAGTCGCCCTGCTGCTGCTCAGTGGCTGCTCGAACAAGGAAATCGCGCGCAAACTGGCGATCTCTGCCGAGACCGTGAAGGTGCACCGCAAGCACATGTACAGCAAGCTGGGGATCAAGTCTCAGTCCGAGCTGTTCTCGCTGTTTTTGCAGGCACAAGAGTAAAAAGCACCTACCGTTGCACTTCCTTGCAGTGTAAGTTTAGAAATGTTTTGTTTCATTCATCCCGCACTTCTACCTGACCGACTGCCAAGGAATGCCCCTCGCAATGGATTTTTCTCTCAAGCAACTGGCCGCAGCAACCCTGATGCTGGCCAGCCTCAGCGCGTTCGCCACTTCCGCTCACGCCACGATCACCCCGCAACAGAGCGGCATCATTCTCAAAACCTTCAGTGATCAAAAGGTCACGGATTTCAGGCAGTTCCTGACGGGCCTGGCCAAGAGTGATCTGGCCAAAACCGACAACCTGGGGCCTGCCATCAATGGTTTCCTCGACAACAAGACCCTGTCCGCCGATCAACAGAACGATATCTATCGCCTGCTGGGCCTGTATACCCGGCTCAAGTACGGCAACGCGGCCACCCAGACCCTGCGCGAACTGGTCGCCATCCCGACCGTCAACCTGGACGATGTGCCGCAGTACAAGAACCCCGAGTTCATCAAGATCGGCAACAAAATCCAGGACCTGGCCAAGTCCTTCAACCTGAACTTTCGCAACATCGACAACCGTGTCTATGAGATTTCCCTTGAGGGCAATGGCGATGAGGTCGTGGGCATCCACGCCCATGCCGATGTGGTGCCTGTGAGCCCGGAAAACTGGGTACTCAAGGACGGCACCCGACTTGATCCGTTCAAAGTCACCCTGATCGGCGACCGCATGTATGGCCGCGGCACCGAGGATGACAAAAACGGCATCGTGGTGACGCTGTACGCCATGAAGGTGATCAAGGAAGAAAAACTGCCCCTGGCCCGCAACTTCAAGCTGCTGGTGGACACCACCGAGGAAACCACGGGCGACGCCATTCCTTATTACTTCGAACGCAACCCCACGCCCAACTACAACCTGGCGCTGGATGGCGGCTACCCGGTAGTGATTGCCGAAAAAGGCTACGGCACCGTCATGGCCAGTTTTGCGCGGCGTAACGCCGAGGGCCAGGGCGCCGAAATCATCTCGCTCACGGGTGGCCTGGCCACCAACCAGATCCCGTCGACTTCGGTGGCCACCTTTGTCACCGACAAGCCAGCCGAACTGGCCGCCAGCCTGAACAAGGCCGGTGCAGAGTATGCCGAACGCAACGGTGCCAACTTCGAGGTCAACGCCAAGGTGGTCGGCAAGGATGTCGTACTGACCGTTACAGGGGTCAGCGCGCACTCCTCCGAGCCCGAGTCCGGGGTGAACCCGGTGGCAAGGATGCTCGACTTTATCAGCAGCGTTGATGGCCAGATTGCCCTCAAGCACAACCACATTACCGACGCAGCGCACTATGGCGCCGACAACTGGGGGCTGGACTACGAGGGCGGCAAGCTGGGGGTTGGTTTTGCCGATGAGTTCATGGGGCCGCTGACCACGTCGCTGACCTTTGTCGGGCTGGATGACAAGGCTCTCAAGCTGGCGGTCAACCTGCGTGTGCCGAAGGGCAAGTCCCCGCAAGTGCTACAGGCGCAAATCGCCGAAAAACTGGATGCCTGGAGCAAGAGCAAGCAGGTCCCGGTGACCTTCGACTACACCATCGCCGAGCCGATGTACCGCAACCCTGAAGGCGAATGGGTCAAGGCGCTGCTGGCCGTGGCCACCGAGAACCTGGGTATGGAACACAAGTACGGCACATCGGCGGGCGCCACTTCGGTACATGAGTTGCCCAACGGTGTGCAATTTGGTCTGGCAATGCCCGACGTCAAATACACCGGCCACAACGACAACGAGTTCAAGACAGTAGAGCAGTTCATGCTGGACTTGCAGATCGTGACCGAGATGATGGCGCGTGTCGGGCAGTTGCCAAAACTCTGACACACGCCCGTTTAGCCACAGGTATTGCCAGCCTGGTTTTTGTGGGGGCTGGCTTGCCTGCGATGCGGGCGATCACAGATCCCGCCACCAAGCAGGGCGTACGCCGCCACCCGTAGAACGCCGTGGCGTATCGAATGGATATGTACTCGGGGTGAATAACTGCAACACCAAGTACATATCCGCCATACACGCCCAACTGGAACTGGGGCATTCGCGTTGTTTGTACATTCCCCTGGCTACAGCAAAAGCAAAGGTTAAGGCTTGAAACTGCACAACCCCTTGTGGGAGCGGGCTTGCTCGCGATGCAAGCGGCGCGGTATTTGAGTTGAATCGCGCCGATGCCATCGCGAGCAA
>JBILYW010000249.1:0-5643 GCA_044377555.1 Pseudomonas sp. | reverse complement strand
ATGGAAAGCCAGTTACGCGCGTTGCTGCGCTCGGCGGACAACCGCCCGCTGCGCATCATGTTCCCGATGGTGGGGAGCGTGGCCGAATGGCGGGCTGCCCGCGACATGACCGAGCGTCTGCGCCTGGAAATCCCGGTGGCTGATCTGCAACTGGGGATCATGATCGAAGTCCCGTCCGCAGCCTTGCTGGCGCCAGTGCTGGCCAAGGAAGTGGACTTTTTCAGCGTGGGTACCAACGACCTGACCCAATACACCCTGGCCATCGACCGCGGTCATCCGACCTTGTCGGCTCAGGCCGACGGCCTGCACCCGGCGGTGCTGCAATTGATCGACATCACCGTACGTGCCGCCCATGCCCATGGGAAATGGGTGGGTGTGTGCGGCGAACTGGCGGCCGACCCTCTGGCGGTACCGGTACTGGTCGGCCTGGGGGTGGATGAGTTGAGCGTTTCGGCGCGCAGCATTCCTGAGGTCAAGGCGCGGGTACGCGAGTTGAGCATGGAACGCCTCAAAACCCTGGCCGAACAGGCCTTGAGCCTGGGCAGCCCGGAAGAAGTGCGTGCACTGGTGGAGGCGCTCTAATGGCCAGAGTATTGACGATCACCCTCAACCCGGCACTGGACCTGACCGTGCGCCTCGGGCATCTGGCGCCGGGCGAGGTCAATCGCAGCCCGTTGATGTTGACCCATGCGGCGGGCAAGGGCGTCAACGTCGCGCAAGTGCTGGCCGACCTGGGCCACACCCTGACCGTGAGCGGCTTTTTGGGGGAGGACAATCAGCAGGCATTCGATGCGCTGTTCAAGCGTCGCGGCTTTGTCGATGCCTTCATCCGCGTACCGGGTGAAACCCGCATCAATATCAAGCTTGCCGAAGACGATGGCCGCGTCACCGACCTTAACGGGCTTGGGCCGCAGGTCAGCGCCCAGGCGCAGCAAGCCTTGCTCGACACCCTCGACCAGATTGCCGTGGGGCATGACGCGGTCGTTGTGGCCGGCAGCTTGCCCCTGGGCATCAGCCCGCAGTGGTTGCGCGACCTGGTGCTGCGTTTGAAGGCGCTGGGCCTGAAAGTGATTCTGGACACCAGCGGCCAGGCCTTGAAAGAAGGCCTCACGGCCGGGCCCTGGCTGATCAAGCCCAACACTGAAGAACTCAGCGATGCGCTGGGCCGGGACATCAGCAGCCTTGAGGCCCAGGTTGCCGCGGCCAGCCGTCTGCAGGCGCAAGGCGTTGAGCATGTGGTCATTTCCCATGGTGCCGACGGCGTGAACTGGTTCAGCCGCGGCCCGGCCTTGCAGGCGTTGCCGCCCAAGGTCAGCGTGGCCAGCACGGTGGGCGCAGGCGACTCGCTGCTGGCGGGTATGGTCCATGGTTTGCTCAGCGGCCACAGCCCCGAGCAGACCTTGCGCACCGCCACCGCCATTGCGGCCATGGCGGTCACCCAGATTGGTTTTGGTATCAGCGATGCGGCGCGCCTGGCGACGCTTGAAGGCGGCGTCAGCGTTCGCCCCCTGACAGAAGAATAAGAGGGATACACATGAAATTAGCCATTGTGACGGGCTGCCCTAACGGCATGGTGACCAGCGTGCTGTGTGCCCGTCTGCTCGATGCTGCGGCGCAGCGTCAGGGTTGGAGCACCAGCGTTGAAGTGCACGATCCCAAGCACCCGGAGCGCCAGTTGTCGGCGGCCACCATTGACGAAGCCGAGTGGGTATTACTGGTTAGCAGCACACCGTTGGACATGCAGCGGTTTATCGGCAAACGGGTATTTCAGAGCACCCCGGCCCAGGCCCTGCAAGATGTAGAAGCGGTCTTGCAGCGCGGGGTACAGGAGGCGCAAGTCTATGCTGCCCCTGAGTCCTCATCGGCCCCGGTCGAGAACGAAAAACGTGCGCCTAAAATCGTGGCCATCACCGCATGTCCAACCGGCGTGGCGCACACCTTTATGGCGGCCGAAGCCTTGCAGCAGGCGGCCAAGCGTCTGGGCTACGAGTTGCAAGTGGAGACCCAGGGCTCCGTAGGGGCGCGCAACCCGCTGAGCGCCGAGGCTATCCGTGACGCCGATGTGGTGTTGCTGGCGGCAGATATCGAAGTGCCTGCAGAGCGCTTTGCCGGCAAAAAGATTTACCGCTGCGGTACCGGTATCGCCCTCAAACAAGCCGAAGCCACGCTGAACAAGGCGCTGAGTGAAGGCCAGCAAGAGACCGCCGCAACGGGTGGTTCAAGCCCGGTCAAGCAAGAAAAGGCCGGGGTCTACAAGCATTTGCTGACCGGCGTTTCGTTCATGTTGCCGATGGTGGTGGCAGGCGGTTTGATGATCGCGTTGTCCTTCGTGTTCGGCATCACGGCTTATAAAGAGCCGGGTACGTTGGCTGCAGCCCTGATGCAAATCGGTGGTGATGCCGCGTTCAAACTGATGGTGCCGCTGCTGGCGGGCTACATCGCCTATTCGATTGCCGACCGTCCGGGCCTGGCCCCGGGGATGATCGGCGGCCTGCTGGCAAGCACCTTGGGTGCCGGGTTTATCGGCGGGATCATCGCAGGGTTTATCGCGGGCTACTGCGCCAAGGCGATCAACCGCTATCTGCAATTGCCGCAAAGCCTGGAAGCGTTGAAGCCGATCCTGATCATCCCGTTGTTCGCCAGCCTGTTTACCGGTCTGGTGATGATCTACGTGGTGGGCAAGCCGGTTGCCGGGATGCTTGAGGGTTTGACTCACTTCCTCGACAGCATGGGCACCACCAACGCCATTTTGTTGGGTGTGCTGCTGGGCGCCATGATGTGCGTCGACCTTGGCGGGCCGATCAACAAGGCGGCGTATGCGTTTTCGGTAGGGCTGCTGGCTTCACAAAGTTATGCACCGATGGCGGCGACCATGGCGGCGGGCATGGTGCCGCCTATCGGGTTGGGGATTGCGACCTTCCTGGCGCGACGCAAGTTCGCCCAGACCGAGCGCGAGGCCGGCAAAGCGGCGTTGGTGCTGGGGCTGTGCTTCATTTCTGAAGGCGCGATCCCGTTTGCCGCCAAAGACCCGTTGCGAGTCATCCCGGCGAGCATTCTGGGCGGTGCGTTGACGGGGGCATTGTCGATGTACTTCGGCTGCAAACTGATGGCGCCGCACGGTGGCCTGTTCGTGTTGCTGATCCCGAACGCGATCAATCATGCCTTGCTGTACTTGCTGGCGATTGTGGCGGGCAGTCTGGTGACGGCGGTGGTGTATGCGGTGATCAAGCGACCGGAGCCGGTGGAGATGGCGCTGGAGGCGGCCAAGGCTTAATCCAGTCTCCTGTAAAACAGATGGGAGCGGGCCTGCTCGCGAAGGCATCACCGCAGGCAAGCCAGCTCCCACAAGATTGACGCACAACCCGTGGGAGCGGGCCGAAGGACGTCAGTACACATCCCGCCGATAACGTCCTTGCTCGATCAACGTGTCCACAGCCTCAATCCCCAGCATCTGGGTCAATGCCTGTTCCACGCCTGCCGCCATCCCCTGCAAGCTGCCGCAGATATAAATCGCAGCGCCCTCTTCCAGCCACTGACGTACTTCATCACCGGCTTCCAGCAAGCGATTCTGTACATAAATTTTCTCTGCCTGATCCCGTGAAAACGCCAGGTCCAGACGCGCCAGATCGCCACTGGCCAGCCAGCCTTGCAGCTCATCACGGCAGTAGAAGTCATGCTCGGCATTTCGTTCGCCAAAGAACAGCCAGTTGCGTTGCTGACCCTGTGCAATCCGCGCCTTGAGCAAGCTGCGCAGCCCCGCGAGCCCCGTACCGTTACCCAGCAAAATCAGCGGGCAGGGCTCGGCCGGCAGATGAAAGCCGCTATTGCGACGCACCCGCAGGCTGATTGCCGAACCGATGTCGGCATGCTCCGTCAACCAGCCCGAACCTATCCCCAGGCTGCCATCGGCATGCCGCTCCTGGCGCACGATCAATTGCAGCAAGCCGTCCTCGGGAATCGAGGCAATGGAGTACTCGCGCATGCTCAGCGGGATTAACGCATCGACCAGTGCCTGGGCGTGCATACCCACCAGATGGCCGCGGTTTTCCGGCAGTTGGCGACCCGCCAGTGCCTGGGCCAGGGTTTCTTGCAGACCGTTCAGTTGCACCGGGGTGTCAGCCGCGAGGCCCAGGCCGTCAAGAAAGTGCTCAACCGCCCAGGCGGACTGCCTTGGCATGACTTCCACCAGATCACCGGCCTGCCATGACATACCGCTTGCGGGTGCGCTGAGCCCCAGCAGGTAAACCCCTGAGCCGCTGCTGCCGGGGTTGAGCAATTGCCGTTGTTCAAGGGGCCAGTTGTTGTAGCTCGGGGCCTGCCAGTGGGCACCCGGTGCACCGCCCGTGAGCTGGCCGAGCTGTCGATGCCAGTGTTGCAGGGCCTCAGGGGCACCACTGTCGACCTGTACCGGGGCGAACAGCGATTGTGCTCCGCGCTCGTTCAGCCATTGCTCAATGCGTGTCGCAAAACCACAGAAGCTCGGGTACTGACGATCCCCCAGTGCCAGCACGCTGTACTTGAGTGTATTGAGCCCCAAGGGTTGGCCGAGGATCTTGCGCTCAAAGCCCCGGGCGCTGTCGGGCGCTTCGCCGTCACCAAAGGTGCTGACCACAAACAGGGCGTTGCTGGCCTGTTGCAAATCGTCTGCGTTGAGCGTGGCCAAAGGCTGAACCCGCACTGGCAAGCCGGCAGCCTGCAATTGCCCGGCAGTCTGCCAGGCCAGTTGTTCGGCAAAGCCGCTCTGGCTGGCAAAGCCGATCAACCAGGACGGCGCGTCGCTGGCTGCGTCAGCAAAACCCTGACGAGCCTGTTTGATTTGACGCTTTTTACGACGCCGGTCCAGGTACAGCAGCCAGCCAGTAATAAAGAACAGCGGCATGGTCAGGCTGGCGATGGTCACCAGGATGCGTCCCGTCAGGCCCCAGTAGCTGCCTACGTGGAGCGCGTAAATACTGCTCAACAGTTGCGCCTTGTAGCTTTTGTCGTCGTAACGCTCGTGTTTTTTGACCACGCCGGTGGCCGGGTCGAGCACGATCTGGTTGAAGGCGCGCTCATGGGGCGAGTCGCTGCGCAGATAAAAGACCGTGGCCGGTTGCCCCGCGACCGGCGGCATCCGCACGTTGTACATACTCAGCCCGGGCCCGGCGGCTTTCTGGATGCTGGCCCAGATCGCGTCGTAATCAGCCACGGGTGCAGGCCCCGCAGGCCCGGGCTGGCCGCGTCCGCCTTTGCGTTGCTGGCTGTTGGGCGTGTCTGAAAACAGCTTTTGCAGGCCCTTGTTGTACCACTCGTAGGACCACGACAAACCGGTCAGTGCGGCCAGCAGGTAAAAGACCATGCACCAGGTCCCGGCCACGGCGTGCAGGTCCCAGTTGAAGCTGCGGCCTTTTTTGGCCCAGTCCAGCGTCAGCCAGGCCCGCCAGTTCAGCGCCTTGCGCGGCCAGCGCAGGTACAGGCCCGACAGGCAGAAGAAGATCAGCATCAAGGTGCATGCGCCGGTGATCTGGCGACCGGTCTGGCCCATGGCCAGAAAACGGTGCAGTTGCAGCATCAGGTCGAAGAAGCCTTGCCCGCGGGCATCGCCCTGGTAGGCGCCGGTGTAAGGGTCGACGTAGCGCAATTGACCACGGCGCTCGCCCGGTG
>JBILYW010000248.1:0-5646 GCA_044377555.1 Pseudomonas sp. | reverse complement strand
GGGTTCTTCGTTCAATGATTAACTATCTTTTTTTGCAGCTCTTAATCTGTAGTCGATTGCCCCTGTGAAGAGCTCTGGATAGGATGTAGGAAAATTCATCCTATGATTGGATGAAAAGGCGAATTCAATGACAGACGCTCCTCCTCTCGTAAAACGTTCCTTGGTCGACCAGGCCCTTGAGCAACTGCGCACGCGAATAAACAACGGTACCTGGGAGGTGGGGCAGCGTTTGCCGACCGAGCCCGAGCTGGCGACGCAGTTGAACATCAGCCGTAACACCGTGCGTGAAGCCATGCGCGTGCTGGCGTTTGCCGGGCTGATCGAGATCCGCCAGGGGGACGGCAGTTACCTGCGTGGGCGTGTGGACCCGATGGATACGCTGCGTGCGTTGTCATCCTGCTCGATGGAGCAGGGTCGGGAGATGCGGCACATTCTGGAAGTCGAAGCCGTGGGCCTGGCGGCCCTGCGTCGCACGGACGAAGATTTGCGGCTGTTGCACCAGGCGCTCAATGCAAGCGGCCAGCACTACCACGGTGAACTCGACACCTATATCTGCTGCGACCTGCTGTTTCACCAGCGACTGATAGATGCCGCGCACAACCCGGCCTTGAGCGAGCTGTACCGCTACACCGCAAGCGTGGTGAGCAACCATTTGCGCAAAACAATGGACGTTCATCCGCGGCGCCAATTGGTCTTTGACCTGCATGTCGAGTTACTCGAAGCCGTCGAACAACAAGACCCCCAACGGGCCATGGCGCTGTGCCGGACGTTGATCAATGAACCTTGAACCGGAGAAGGCCATGACCCACCCCGCGCCAGTCGCCAATGCCAGCGTTGAACCACCGGTTCGTCATCTGGATGAGCTGGAAGAGTTGCTGATCGACGCCGAGATTGACGACGAGCAGGTGCAGCAAACCCCTGCGGTGGTGCTGCGCCCGTGGTTGTTGCTGTTGGGTCTGGTACTGGTGGCGTTGAACCTGCGCCCCGCGTTGTCCAGCATGGCGCCGTTGCTGGGTGAGGTATCGGACAGCTTGGGCCTGTCGGCAGCACAGGCCGGCTTGTTGACGACATTGCCGGTGCTTTGCCTGGGGGTGTTCGCGCCTTTGGCGCCCATCCTGGCCCGACGTTTTGGTACTGAACGGGTGGTACTGGGGATTTTGCTCACGCTGGGCGGCGGGATTGTCCTGCGCAGTTACCTGGGCGAGGTCGGGCTGTTTGCCGGGAGCATTCTGGCGGGGGCCAGTATCGGGGTGATCGGGGTGCTCTTGCCGGGCATTATCAAGCGCGATTTTGCCGGGCATGCGGGCACCATGACCGGGGTTTACACCATGGCCCTGTGCCTTGGCGCGGCGTTGGCTGCCGGGGCGACAGTGCCTCTGAGTGAATGGCTGGGCCAGAGCTGGGCGATGGGTCTGGGGTTTTGGGCTTTGCCTGCGCTGATTGCGGCTATTTTCTGGTTGCCGCAAGTGACCAAGCGTCAGGGGGCTCACAACGTCGCTTATCGCGTGCGTGGCCTGATGCGTGACCCGCTGGCCTGGCAGGTGACGCTTTATATGGGGTTGCAGTCCTCATTGTCCTACATCGTCTTCGGCTGGTTGCCTTCGATCCTGATCGGGCGCGGCCTGACGCCGACCCAGGCCGGGCTGGTGATGTCGGGCTCGGTCATCGTGCAGTTGCTGACGGCACTCACGGCGCCATGGCTGGCCACACGCGGTAAAGATCAGCGACTGGCCATTGTGGTGGTCATGTGCATGACCCTGACCGGCCTGTTTGGCTGCCTTTACGCCCCCATCGAGGGGCTGTGGGGCTGGGCGATTGTGTTGGGCCTGGGGCAGGGCGGTACGTTCAGCCTGGCGCTGACCATGATTGTGTTGCGCTCACGGGATGCCCATGTGGCTGCCAGCCTGTCGGGCATGGCCCAGGGCATTGGTTATACCGTGGCGTCGCTGGGGCCGCTGGCCGTCGGCGTGGTGCATGAGGTGACGGGGGGCTGGAGCGCGGTGGGCTGGATTTTTGCGGTGATCGGTCTGGGGGCCATCGTCGCCGGGCTCGGTGCCGGGCGTGCCCGTTATGTGAATGTGCAGAGCGAGAGAGTCTGAAGAGCGTAGTGTTTAGGCTCATTGCAGATTATCGTGCAGGGATTCCTGACCCGAACGGACCCTGCCATGAGCCAAGAACATCAAGCGTTGATTACTCGCTTCTACCAAGCCTTCCAGCAGCTTGATGCCCAGGCAATGGCCGCCTGTTACACCGATGACGTGTTGTTCAGCGACCCTGTATTTGGCGAGTTGCGCGGCCGGGATGCGGCGGACATGTGGCGCATGCTGACCTCGCGGGCGAAGGATTTCAGCCTGGCCTTCGATCAGGTTCAGGCCGACGGTCAGCGCGGCAGCGCGCATTGGGTGGCGACCTACGTGTTCAGCCAGACCGGTGCCACGGTGGTCAACGATATCCGGGCACGGTTCGTGTTTCGTGACGGCAAGATCTGCGAGCACCACGATCACTTTGACCTGTGGCGCTGGTCGCGTCAGGCGCTGGGGGCCAAGGGTGTGTTGCTGGGGTGGACGCCGTTGGTGAAAAACGCCATCCGGGCTCAGGCGCAAAAAGGGCTCAAGGCCTTTCAGGCTGGCCGTTGAAAGTGAGCGAAAAACCCTGGTTTGTGTACCTGGTGCGGGCCGCCAATGGCGCTCTGTATTGCGGCATCAGCGATGACCCGGTGCGCCGCTTTGCCAAGCACCAGACGGGCAAGGGGGCGCGCTTTTTCGCTTCAAGCCCGGCAGTGGCGTTGGTCTATGTCGAGTCCTGGCCAGACAAGGGCGAAGCCTTGCGCCAGGAACGACTGATCAAAAAGCTCAAAAAAAGCGCCAAGGAATGCCTGGTGCAAAGCCAGGCACAATGCGCTATTGGCCAGTTTTCAGCGCCGCCATTATCGCATCCGGCTTGAAGTCCCTGAGCAGCGTGCCATTGACGTCCAGTATCGGAATCCCGCGGCCGCCCAGCGCTTCATAGGCCTGGCGTGCAGCGGGGTCTTTCTCGATGTCGAACTCTTTATAGGGAATGCCTTTCTCATCCAGAAACCGGCGGGTGGCCTTGCAGTAACCGCACCACTCGGTGGCATACAGCACCACCCGGGCGCTGGCCCGGGTTTGCTCTGGCACGACCCCTGAGGGGTTGAGCACTCGCTCGATCTTGCCCCAGTTCTGGAAGATAACCACCACCACCAGAACAAACAGGACTTTCTTCAAGACACCCTTGAGCATTACTTGCTGCGCTTGAGCTGGTCGAGGAGCTGGGTCGGCAGGCCCTTGATCACCAGTGTGCCGGCCTCTTCGTCGAACTCGACCTTGGAGCCCAACAGGTGGGCTTCAAAGCTGATAGACAGGCCCTCAGCGCGCCCGGTGAAGCGGCGGAACTGGTTGAGCGTGCGTTTATCCGCCGGGATCTCTGGCGACAGGCCGTAGTCCTTGTTGCGGATATGGTCGTAGAACGCTTTGGGGCGTTCTTCGTCGATCAGCTCGGACAACTCGACAAGGCCCATCGGTTCGCCGATTTTGGCCTGACTGCTGGCGTAATCGACCAGGGTTTTGGTTTTTTCGCGGGCGGACTCTTCGGGCAAGTCCTCGCTTTCAACGAAATCGCTGAAGGCCTTGAGCAGGGTGCGAGTTTCGCCCGGGCCGTCGACACCTTCCTGGCAGCCGATAAAGTCGCGGAAGTACTCCGAGACTTTCTTGCCGTTCTTGCCTTTGATAAACGAAATGTACTGCTTGGACTGCTTGTTGTTCTGCCACTCGGAAATATTGATCCGTGCGGCCAGGTGCAGCTGGCCGAGGTCCAGGTGACGGGACGGGGTCACGTCCAGCTCGGAGGTCACCGCAACGCCTTCGCTGTGGTGCAGCAGGGCGATGGCCAGGTAGTCGGTCATGCCTTGCTGGTAATGGGCGAACAGCACGTGACCGCCTGCAGAGAGGTTGGACTCTTCCATCAGTTTTTGCAGATGCTCGACGGCAACGCGGCTGAAAGAGGTGAAGTCCTTACCGCCATCGAGGTATTCCTTGAGCCAGCCGCTGAACGGATGCGCCCCGGACTCGGCATGGAACAAGCCCCAGGCTTTGCCTTGCTTGGCGTTATAGCTTTCGTTGAGGTCAGCGAGCATGTTCTCGATGGCTTGAGACTCGGCCAGTTCAGAGTCGCGGGCGTGGAGAACTGCGGGCGTACCGTCAGGTTTTTTGTCAATCAAATGGACGATGCAATGACGGATCGGCATGGGCTTCTCGGCGTGTAATGAGAGGGCAGGGTGCACACCCCGCAAAGGCGCCAAGTGTACCGCACCTGAGCGATGGGTCGGGGTTTGGGGGGCTTGAGTGCCCCCGAGACGGTTTTTTTACGGTTTTAAGGCCAGAAAGCTGACCAAATGGCCAGGTAGAGGCGGATATTTGGTCGTCTCTGTGCTAGTTTTGCCCGGTCTTGCGCTCGGAAACGGCGTAAAGCGTGCATTCAGCATGTGTCAGGTCGAACCAAACCCCGTTTTAGCTATCTACATCCGCGATTCGTCGTGAAAGCTGGCGGGTGTGCCAGACCCTTGAGATCTGGCTCGATGGCTGACATTGCACTCTGCAAACCAAATGAATTTGATAGGGAAGGAACATCTCAATGGCTATTACTAAAGACCAACTGATTGCCGATATCGCTGAAGCTATCGACGCGCCAAAAACTACTGCGCGTAACGCTCTGGACCAACTGGCCCAGATCGTTGCTGATCAATTGGAAAATGGCGGCGAAATCACTCTGCCAGGTATTGGCAAACTGAAAGTGACCGAGCGTCCTGCCCGTACTGGCCGTAACCCTTCGACTGGCGCAGCCATCGAAATCGCAGCCAAAAAAGTTATCAAGCTCGTTGTGGCCAAAGGCCTGACTGACGCTGTTAACAAGTAAGACTGCTGTAAAAAAACCGCGCTCCGGATTACTCCGAAGCGCGGTTTTTTTATGGGCGCTGTTCCCGTAGCAGCTGCCGCAGGAACGAGGCTGCGTTCGGCGGCGAAGCCGTCGTAGATTCAGTTGCCACCGTTTTTTCAGGAAAACCGAGAGCCCCGAGTTCACGACGGCTTCGCCGCCTCGCGCAGCTCGGCAGCTGCTACGAGGTTTTGCGTATCGACACGCTTACTTCCAGTTCTTCTCGCGCCACATCTGCTGCTGCTCTTTGTCATGGAAGGTCCAGGCCACAAAGCGGCTTTGCTTGTTGCCCTGGGACATGTCCACAACCTGGCTTTCGCGTGCACCGGCTTTTTTCAGTGCAGTCTGGATGGCCGGCAAGTTAGAGGCCTTGGACACCAAAACGCTGAACCACAGTATTTGGCGGCCCACCTGAATGCTTTCGCGAATCAGCTGAGTGACAAAGCGCTGCTCGCCACCTTCGCACCACAATTCGGCCGCCTGGCCACCAAAGTTCAGAACCGGCAGCTTGCGCTTGGGATCTGCCTTGCCCAGTGCGCGCCATTTGCGCTCACTGCCGCGCGTCGCTTCATCCAGGGATGCGTGGAACGGCGGGTTGCACATGGTCAGGTCGAAGCGCTCGCTGCTTTCCAGCAGGTCCAGCAGGATCTTCTGCGGGTTGGGTTGCAGGCGCAGGCTGATGGCTTTGTTCAGACC
>JBILYW010000247.1:0-5654 GCA_044377555.1 Pseudomonas sp. | reverse complement strand
CTGTACCTCGACGTGCTGCCGATTACCGGCACGGCCGAAGCGCCAGTACTGGGCGGTGAAGGCCCGGCGATTGAATTCGCACTGAAGATGCGTCAGTTCCCGCAAAGCCAGTTACTGAGCACGCTGCAAGCCAATGGCGAGCTCAATGCCGCCCACATTGACGAAATGGCCCGGCAAATTGCCCATTTCCACACCCAAGCGCCCCATGTCCCGCTGGAGCACTATCAAGGCACTCCAGAGGCAGTGATGGACCCAGTCCGTCAGAACTTCGAGCAAATTCGCCCGTTCCTTTCGGACAAAGCCGATCTGCTGCAACTGGACGCCCTGCAGGCCTGGGCCGAGGCGAGCTTTACCCGCCTCAAGCCGCTGCTCGAGCAGCGCAAGGCCCAAGGGTTTATCCGCGAATGCCACGGTGACATTCACTTGGGCAATGCCACGATGATTGATGGCAAAGTCGTAATCTTCGACTGCATCGAATTCAACGAACCTTTCCGTTTCACCGATGTGTATGGCGATACCGCCTTCCTCGCGATGGACCTTGAAGACCGAGGTCTGAAGTGTCTGGCTCGACGCTTTATCAGCCAGTACCTGGAGCTGACCGGCGACTACCAGGGCCTTGAGCTGCTGAACTTCTACAAGGCCTACCGTGCACTGGTGCGTGCCAAAGTCAGCCTGTTCAGCATGCCCGCCGAAGCCAGCCCGGTTCAGCGTGCAGCCACACTGCGTCAATACCGCAACTACGCCAACCTGGCGGAAAGCTACAGCACCATTCCTTCGCGCTTCCTGACCATTACCCACGGTGTTTCGGCTGTAGGTAAAAGCTCGGTAGCCATGCGACTGGTTGAGGCTTTGGGTGCGATTCGTTTGCGCTCAGATGTCATCCGCAAGCAGTTGTTCGGCCAGCAGACTACTGAAAATACAGTAGGCGATGGCATTTATAACGCTGACGCCAGCGCTTCAACCTACGACAAACTGCATGAGCTGGCGGGCATCGTATTGCGCGCGGGCTTCCCCGTCGTGATTGACGCCACCTACCTCAAGCGCGAGCAGCGTGATGGCGCTGCCAAAGTGGCAGAAGCTACGGGCGTACCTTGCCTGATCCTCGACTGCACCGCGCCAGACGCCGTGATCGAAGGCTGGCTGGCTCACCGTCAGAGCATTGGCACCGACCCTTCCGACGCCACGCTGGAAGTGGTCAAGGCACAGCAAGCAAGCCGAGAAGCCCTGGCCGCAGATGAAATTCTGCGTAGCAAGCGTGTTGAAACCCACAACAGCAAAAGCCTCGACACTCTGATTGCGGACATCCGCCAGCGTTTGCCAGGCCTGTAAACACACAGACGCCGTGAAGCCGCAATGGCTTCACGGTGCTTCAGAACCGGATTGCATACAGCACACACTGGCCAGCGCACGCGAAAACACAAATACGACGTCTGCCCGGACGCCCTCCTGTCGCAGCGGGCCAACCCTCTTGCCCTGTACAAACGCTCTACCCTCTTACCCCCCCGCCACGGACTGACAAAGCATTTGCTCTTTTCCGGCACTCCTTTGTTCCAAAACCGACTAACGGACTACGATTTTCCTACTGAGCGCTACACTCAAAAGGATCACATTGCCCCGTAAACGCTGAGCTCACGCCGTCGCAAGGAGAGCTGATGAATGATGAACTCCAGCATTTGAAAAATCTTGGCAAGACATCGGCACAATGGCTACACGCAGTGGGAATCCACAGTGCGTCGGACTTGAAGCGCCTGGGGGCCGTTGACGCCTATCGGGCGGTGAAGGCACGGGGCTTCAGGGCTTCCAAGGTTCTTCTGTACGCCATTGAAGGAGCCCTGCTGGATATTCACTGGAACGATCTTCCCGCCGAACGCAAGGAAGCGCTGAACCGGCAAGTGGATCAATTAGAAGCTTTGAACAAAATCTGAAACGGCCAACTCGGGCACACACGATGAATGGTAAAAAACAGCTATTGACACGGTAATGAGAATTGTTATGATTACGCCATCTGGTCGCGAGACCAGTCGATCTTCTGGAAGGCCCTTGGTTCGGACTCTCAGAAAATCTCCTCATCAGGCTAATCACGGTTATTTGACCCGGCTCTTGCCGGGTCTTTTTTTGCCTGCAGAAAAGCGCCAGCCCACATGCAGCCGTACGTCTTCAGCGAGCAATAACCAACGGGCAGCCCAGCTCCGGATGAGGCTGTACTAAAACATCCAGACCAAAGACGGCCTTTAATGCTTCTGGCTGCAACACGGCTTGCGGGCAATCCAGGGCTCGTGGGCGGCCCTCCTCCAGCAGCAACAATCGGTCGCAATAACGCGCAGCCAGATTCAAGTCGTGCAGGATGATCAGTACCGCAGCACCGCGGTCAGCGAACGCACGAATGGCCTTGAGCGTGGTGTGTTGGTGCAAGGGGTCAAGCATCGAGGTCGGTTCATCGAGCAACAAGGTTTGCCCGCTTTGCCCCGGCCATAATTGCGCCAGCACCCGCGCCAGATGCACTCGCTGACGCTCGCCACCTGATAACGCCAGATAGCTGCGTCCTGCCAGATGTTCGACATCCGCCGCCTGCAATGCAGCGAGGATGATTTCTGAATCACGAACACGGCCTGTCTGGTGAGGCAGCCGCCCCATGCCAACCACTTCCTCAACACGAAAGGCGAAGTCCAGAGTCGAAGTTTGAGGCAAAACAGCAAGGCGCTGTGCCCGCTGCGCCCCCTTCCACTGATTCAAGTGCTGTTGATCCAGCCAGACCTGCCCCCCGCTCGGTGTCAACTCCCCGCACAAAGCTGCCAGCAACGTGCTTTTGCCCGCCCCGTTAGGACCCAGCACCCCAAGCACTTCGCCCGGGCGCACATCCAAAGTGACATCCGCCAGTACGATTTTTTGATCGCGACGGATCTGCAGGTTTTCCGTACGCAACATCAGTGACGACCTCGCAGCAGCAGATAAAGGAAGAACGGCGCACCGAGAAACGCGGTAACAATCCCGATCGGCAGTTCTGCCGGCGCCAGGGCCAGTCGCGCAATCAAATCCGCGAACAGCAGCAACGCAGCCCCCGCAAGTACCGACGCAGGCAACAGCACCCGATGATCCGGCCCCGCCAGCAGCCGCACCAGATGCGGCACCACCAGCCCGATAAAACCGATCATGCCTGCTGCTGCCACGGCAGCGCCGACACCAAGGGCGGTGCAAAACACCAGCTCGCGCTTGAGGCTTTCAACGTCGATCCCTAAATGATTGGCTTCCGATTCCCCCAGCAACAGCGCATTGAGCGCATTCGCTCGCCGCGGTAGCCACAGTGCAACGCCCACGGTAACAATCAGCAAGGGCCACAACCGCGCATAGCTCGCGCCATTGAGGCTGCCCAGATTCCAGAACGTCAACGTACGCAATGTCGCGTCATCGGCCAGATAGGTAAACAGGCCTACCGCAGAGCCAGCCAGAGCTGTCAGTGCAATCCCTGCGAGCAACATGACGGCGACATTGGTCTGACCGTTGCGGCGCCCCAGTCGATACACCAACGCCGTGACTCCCAAGCCACCGAGGAATGCACACAACGACAGCAGATACGGCCCGATAAACTCCGGCAACCCGCCAAAGGCAGCCCCGCCAACAATCGCAATGGCAGCGCCCAGGGCCGCACCGCTGGACACCCCCACCAACCCGGGGTCGGCCAGCGGGTTACGAAACAGCCCTTGCATGGCCACACCCGATAGCGCCAGCACCCCGCCTACCGCCAAGCCCAGCAAAGTTCGTGGCAAACGGATCTGCCCAAGGATCAGCTCGGCCTGCTCCAGGCCCTCACCCTGGATGGGAACACCGAGCAAACGCAGTGCCGCGCGCAAGGTGTCAAACAACGGCAAACTCACCGGTCCCAGCGACAGCGACAACCAGGTCGCCAACAGGCACAGCGCCCCCAGACCGATGAACAAGGAACGGGGTTTGACCAGTGTTCTCATTGGTTGGCCGCAGCCGCTGGGTAAAACTCAGCCGTCAGTTGCTTCAAGCTGGCTGGCAATCGTGGCCCCAGCCCACCCACCAACAGGGTTGGGTCCAGCTCGTATACACGGCCGTTTTTAGCGGCACGGATCGAAGCCAGTATCGGATTTTCTTTCATCAGTGCTGCACGGGCCGCTTCACCCGTGAGACTGCGGTCAGCAAACACCAGCACCTCAGGATTCAACCCGGCCAGGGCCTCCACCGAAAACGGCTTGTAGCCGGTGTGGGTGGCCAGGTTATGCCCGCCAGCCCGGGTCAGCAGCCAGTCTGCTGCCGTGTCCTTGCCGGCAATCAGCGGCTTGCCGCCTGCGTGCCCCAGTAGCAACAGCACTCCAGGCGCCCTGTGATCCACTTGTGCAGCCTTGACCTGTAGCTGATGCTGCTCCAGTTGCTGTTGATAGTCCTTGAACAGTTGCGCTGCTTGCGCTTCGTCGCCCAGCAGGCGGCCCAAGTGCTCCAGCGTGGCCTCAAGGCTTGCGAGGTCAGCCCGGGAAGAAAACATTTCAACCGGCACACCGGCACCACGGATCTGCGCCAGAACAGGCGGCGGGCCGATCTCGTCCGTGCCAATCAGAACATCCGGCTTCAGGCTCAAGATGCCCTCTGCCGAGAGCTGGCGCTGATACCCGATGCTGGGGAGCGACTTAAGTGATTCTGGATGTTGACTGGTGGTATCGACCCCAACCAATTTAGACTCCGCGCCCAACTCGCTGACCCACTCCGAAAGAGCCCCTCCGGCACTGACCCAACGTTGTGGCAACTCGCCGGCCAGGCTGACATGACTGATCATAAAACCAGCACAGAGCGTAATCAGGCGTGTACTCAAGCGCATACAGAGGTATTCCTTGAAGAAGAGGGCTCAACGAGACAAAGGTAGTATCACTACGTGGCAAGAGCACATCGCAGAGCAAGCCCTCTATTTGATAATTGTTTGCATTTGCACGTCAACCTCTTAACCCGCTCAGCCCTGGATCATCAACACAACCGTTTGGCTGCTATTAAGGAACGCCATGAAGTTTTTATGTCCCTCAGAGGCACTGGGCGAAGGTACAAGCCGTGGCTTTGAGCTCGATGAACTGCGCCTGTTCGCAGTTCGCCGTGAAGGCCTGGTGTACGTCTACAAAAATCGCTGCCCTCATCGCGGGGTTTCGCTGGAGTGGCAACCGGATCAGTTTCTCGACTCAAGCGCCAGCCTGATCCAGTGCGCAACCCACTCGGCATTGTTTCTGATCGAAAGCGGGGAATGCGTTGCCGGGCCTTGCACCGGGCAGTTTCTGACAGCCCTTGACTGCAGCGAAGACAGCCAAGGGATATGGGTTACGTCAGAAGCGTCAGAGGATGACCTCTAGTCGACGATCAACCACTACCGCGTCGGGCGTCAGGCTCACGCCATAGGCCAGTACCTGCACCCCGGCCGCCACCGCCTCACGCAGCGCTGCCGCGTAGCCCGGGTCAATTTCTTCGGCCGGGCGTACCGCGTCGATACCCGTAAGGTTGACGCAGTACAACTGGACGGCACGTACCCCCTCCCGCGCCAGGGCCGAAAGCTCGCGCAAATGCTTGGCGCCACGCTGCGTCACGGCATCAGGGAAGGCCGCCACACGGGAACCGTCAAACCCCAGGGTGACGCTCTTGACCTCGACATAGGCAAA
>JBILYW010000246.1:0-5656 GCA_044377555.1 Pseudomonas sp. | reverse complement strand
TCTCTTGCTGCATGAAGTGCGCGTACATCCGCTGGTTGTAACGGTAATGCCCCGGCAGCGCGCCCTTGAAGGCCCCCAAAAAGTGCGGGTCGGCTTCCCACGACACTGTGATCGGGTCGCCGATGATACGGCTGGCGATATCCACCTTTGGGTAGATCTTTTTTAGCGAATCGAGCGCCAGTTTTACGCGCTTTTCCACAGGGTGCGGGAGCATTTTCAGCGCATCGCTCATCCACGAGTACGACAGGCAAATCACCCCAGGCTTGTCGTCACCGTTGTCGAACAGGTAAGTGCCACGGGTCAGACGGTCGGTGAGGGTCATGCTCATCAGGTCGCGGCCGGTCTCGGGGTCTTTGTCTTTCCAGAACGGGCGGTCGACCATCACAAACGTTTTGGACGATTGCATGTAGCGTGTGCGGTCCAGCGCCATCCACACTTTTTGTGAGAACAGCGATTCTTCGCATTCGATCTGGGTGGTCAGCAGCCAGCTTTGGCAGGTGACCAGTACTGCTTCATAGGGGCGTGTGACACCGAGGATGTCGGTGACAGAAAACAGCCCGTCTGCTGTACGAGAGATGGCTTTGACTCCAGTGCGTGGTGCGCCGTTGTGCAGCGAACTGAGGCTGGTGCCAGCAGGCCAGTGAGCGCAGCGCTCCGGGGCGTGGCGCCAGATACCCAGCGGCACTTGCTCGACACCGCCGACCACCAGGTGTTGGTGGTCGTCGCAGTTGGTCATTACCACCCGGAAAATTTCGAGCATTGAGTTGGGGAAGTCCGAGTCCCAGCCACCGGTGCCGAACCCGACCTGGCCAAATACTTCGCGGTGCTGGAACGACAGCTTGGCGAAGGCTTTGGACGTGGCCACAAAATCGTAGAACGTGCGGTCGTCCCACAGCGGAACCAGGGTGTTCCACAGCTCTTTAAGCCGGGGTACGTCACGGTCACGGATCGCTTGCTGGATATCGCCAAAGCGCGAACCTGATTCCAGTGCATCTGCCCAGGCGTCGGCTACTTCCTGGAACAGTGCAGGCAGGTCCGCCAGTTTTTGTGCGTAGAAGGTCTGGCCTTCGAGGTCGATCACGGTGCTGCCCGAAGCGGGCGTCAGCGGGTTAGGGAAGGGTTTGGTCTCCAGCCCCAGCTTGTCCACGTAGTGGTAAAACGCGGTCGAGGAGACCGGGAAGCGCATGCCGCCCAGTTCGGCAATCACGCCTTCGCTGCCCTCGAATGCTTGCGAGCGCAGGCGCCCGCCCATTTTCGAGGCTTCATAGACCACGGGTTTGAGGCCCAGCTTCATCAGCTCATAAGCCGCCACCATCCCGGCCATCCCGGCGCCGACAATCGCCACTTCCGAGCCCAGCTTGTGTGCCGGGATACTGCCCAGGCCGGCCGGGTGTTCGATCCAGTCATCAAAGGCAAACGGAAAATCCGGGCCGAAGATGGTGATGGGTTTTTTTCCGTCGTTAGGGTGGCGATTATTCTTGTTCATGGCTGACCTTGCTGGCGACTCAAGCGTAACGTTGAGTATAGAAAAAGACAGGCACCATGATAGGGAGCGCGGAGCACGTTAATAAGACGCAAATTGTCGTCGTTATGGCCTTTTTTTGGTCGATGTGACGAGGCTGGCTGGTGAAATGACTTATCCGCGATCGACTTTGCTGCTGAGGATGATCGAAGTGGTGGTTTTTTCGACACCCTCGACGCTGCCGATCTGATCGAGCAACTGGTCAAGTTGCTCGGGGGAGTCGCTGCGCAGCCAGGCCACGTAATCGAACTCGCCGCTGACCGCGCATAGTTGCTGTACCTGGGCCATTGCGCTCAAGCGCCGGACCACTTCTTTGCCGGAGCGTGGCTGCACGGTGATCCCGACATAGGCCTGTAAACCGCCATCAATCAGACGCTGGCCCAGACGAACGCCATAACCGGTGATGACCCCGTTCTTCTCCAGTCGTGCCAGGCGCGAGGTCACGGTAGTGCGCGCAATCCCCAACTGACGCGCCAGCATCGCCACGCTTTCACGGGCATTGAGCTGCAAGGCCGCAATCAATTGACGGTCCATTTCATCCAGCGCAGGCGGGCGGGTATCAGACAAGGGGAGACTCCAGATACACGAAAGCCGCGCAGTGCGCGGCTTTGAGTTTGGTGGGCCCAGTAGGACTCGAACCTACGACCAAGGGATTATGAGTCCCCTGCTCTAACCAACTGAGCTATAGGCCCTCAGTAGGCCGCGGATTATAACGACGGTTTCTCGGTAGTGCTATCCGAAAAGTCTGAAATAAGCAGACGAAGGAAAGTTGCTGCGAATTCTTCGGCTGGTAAAGGCGCGCTGACGATAGGGCCCTGGATCTGTTCGCAGCCGGCTTTGGTCAGAAAGTCCTGTTGTGCCCGGGTTTCGACACCTTCGGCAATGATGGTGATTTGCATGCTGCGCCCCAGTGCAATGATGGCGCGCACGATCGCGGCATCGTGGGTGTCATTGGGCAGGCCCCGGATAAATGACTGGTCGATTTTCAGCGTGTCCAGCGGCAAATGTTTGAGGTAGCTGAGGGACGAGTAGCCGGTACCAAAATCGTCAATGGACAGTTGCACACCTAACTGTTTGAGCTGAAGCAGTACCACAAACGCTTCTTCGGTCTGGCTCGTGATGACGTTTTCGGTGATTTTCAGCTGTAAGCAACCCGGCTTGAGTGCGTAGGTTTTGAGTAACTGATGGATACGTGTCAGCAGTTTTGGGCTGTACAGCTGAGAGCTCGCCAGGTTGACGGATATCGGCCCAAAGGGCTCGTAAACTTGATGCCAGGCATGCAGTTGTTGGCAGACACGTTCGAGCATCCAATCGCCTATTTGTATGATCATGCCGTTTTCTTCGGCCAGATGAATAAAACGCTCGGGTGGGATGTCTCCGAGTTCAGGGTGGTTCCAGCGAATAAGTGCTTTGGCGCCGACCAGACTGAGGTCGCGCAAGCTGATTTTAGGTTGATAGAACAGTACCAGTTGGTCGCGCTCCAGCGCCCGGCGCAGATCCTGCTCCAGAGCGACGCGTGCACTGGCCTGGGCGCTCAGGTCCTGGGTGTAGCGTTCGACACGGTTGCGACCTTTGAGTTTGGAGCGGTACATCGCGGTATCGGCATTCTTGATGAGGATGTCTACTTCAGTGCCGTCTTCCGGATACACGCTGATGCCGATGCTGGCGCTGATAAACAGTTCATGCTCGCCTGCCGGGAAGGGGGCGCTGAAACACGCCAGGAGCTTGTCGGCTATGAGCTCTGCATCACGGGGGGATTTGAGCCCGGGCAGCAGGATAATGAATTCATCGCCGCCAAGGCGGGCAACGGTGTCGATATCGCGCAACTGTTCTTTGAGGCGGGTTGCAATGCCATTGAGCAGCAGATCGCCGACCGGATGGCCGAGGCTGTCATTAATGTTCTTGAAACGGTCCAGGTCCAGAAACAGGACGGCGCCGTGCTGGCCATTGCGCCTCTGATCCGTGAGCACCTCGCGCAGCCGACGCTCAAACAGCAAACGGTTGGGCAGGTTGGTCAGCGGGTCGTGGTGGGCTTGGTGGTCAAGGCGTGACTGGGCATGTTTGAGGCTGGAGATGTCAGAAAATACGCCTACAAAGTGGGTCACCAGGTTGTCGCTGTTGCGTACGGTGCTGATGGTCATCCAGTTGGGGTGTATTTCACCGTTTTTGCGTTTGTTGCTGATTTCGCCCTGCCAGTGGCCATCTTTTGAAAGCTGATGCCACATCGCGGCAAAGAACAGGCTGTTGTGCTGGCCGGAAGCCATAATGCGCGGAGTCTGGCCAAGGACTTCGCTCTCGCAGTAACCGGTAATTTCGGTGAAGGCCCGATTGACCGCGGTGATGACATGCTGGGGATCAGTAATGACGATGCCTTCAGCCGTGCTCTCAAAGACGGTTGCCGTTTGTTGCAGTTTTTCCTGCATCTGATGGCGTTCTGTGATGTCGCGCGCGATGGTCAGTATGCAGTTCTCCGTGCCGATCTTCAGTGGGTAGCTGGAGATTTCACAGAGGCGGATTCGTCCGTCCCTGTGTCGGATGCTGCATCTGAAATCACGGGCAAAGCCGTTTTCCTCCAGTCGTCTCAGCAGTTCGGTGCGTTGCTCAAGATCGACCCACAGGTGCAGATCCAGCGTTGAGTGGTGCAGGGCAGCGTCGCTGTCATAACCACTGAGCTGGCTAAAGCCTTCGTTTGTTTCGATCATCAGGCCATCGCTTTGTCGAGTTATCAAAAGGCCGTCTGGAGAGGCATGGAACGCTTTGGCGAACTTTTCTTCGGAGAGGCGCAAGGCTTCCTCGACCTGCTTGTTATCGCTGATATTGATCATCAGGCCGCGCAAAACGGCCTGTTGGTTGTGGGTGGTGATACTGGCTATGTCCCGTAGCCACAGGGTATTGCCGTCAGCGGTTATCACTCGATAGTCCAAGCTGTGGTCATGACCGGCGTTGATCTCACTGTCGCGGGAGGCCCGGGCGCGGGCCTGGTCATCGGGATGCAGGATCCGGTGCCAGAACCCCGGGCTTGACCAGTCCGCGATAGGGTAGCCGAGCAAAACTTCGGCCTGGGGCGAGACATAGGTATAGGCATCGCCGTCCAGGCGTGCCTCCCAGGCGATAGCCGAAAGGCTTTCTATCAGGCTTCTGTAGTGATATTCGCTGCTGCGCAGCGCTTGTTCGAGGGCTTTTCGGTGATAAATTTCAAAGCTCGTGCGTCGATTGATGCGGATGACCACGATCAGTATGACGGTCAAAAGTAGTGTGCTGGGGAGGATATAGAGCAGCACGGTGCGCCACAGGGCGCGGTAGTCGCCATTCCAGTGCTGCTGATTATTAGCGATTTCTCCCGGGTTGGTGTCGGGCAGTACTTTGTCGAGCAGCCAGTCGATTCTGGTTTGTCCGGTTAGCTCTGATGCGGCCACTTGTCGGGGGGCAGGGTGCAGGTGTGCATGATCGCTCGTCAGGTCAGCATAGAGCGCGCGCTGGGTTTGAAGCTCAAATGACGGGCGCGCGGTATCGATGCCGAGGAGCGGTTCAGGATGGTTTTCGAGTCGTTGCTGCTCTTTATCGCTAAATGTCAGGGCACAGGTGGCAGTGGTCCAGGCGACAAGCGACAGAAGCAGGAAAGCCAGCAATCGTGACATGCGCGTCTCTTCAGTGCGCTTGGATGCATCCAGTGTAGTCGGACTGTGGCGGGGGGAAGGGGCGAGAAGGTGTTTGGGTATAAAGCAAAACCCCCGGCAGGGCCGGGGGTTTTGGGATCACTCGTCGAGGAAGGAGCGCAAATGCTCGCTTCTCGTCGGGTGGCGCAGCTTGCGCAACGCTTTGGCTTCGATCTGACGAATCCGCTCACGGGTAACGTCGAACTGTTTACCAACCTCCTCAAGGGTGTGGTCGGTATTCATGTCGATACCGAAACGCATGCGCAGTACCTTGGCTTCACGGGCTGTGAGGCCGCCGAGTACGTCGCGTGTCGCTTCTTTAAGGCTCTCAACGGTAGCTACATCGATTGGCGACTGCATGGTCGAGTCTTCGATGAAGTCGCCCAGATGGGAGTCTTCGTCATCACCGATCGGGGTTTCCATGGAGATCGGCTCTTTAGCGATCTTCAATACCTTGCGGATTTTATCCTCAGGCATT
>JBILYW010000245.1:0-5669 GCA_044377555.1 Pseudomonas sp. | reverse complement strand
CATGATGATCGGGCGTACCCAGGTGGCGTTGAAATCCTGTTGGTGCTGTTGGGCGATCAATTCTTGCGCGGGGTAGGGCGCGGCTGGCGGCGGCAGCAAGTCGAGTTCGAACTCGGCTATGGGTAAAAACAGGGCCTGGGGCGGACGCAGTTCAGTGTCCTGAACCTCGCAATGGCGCTGGGTCACGATATTGCCCAGCACAGCAGTGCCGCCACGGGGTTCGGCATTTTCATCTCTGGCCACCGGCGGTGCATCAATCGCCGCCAATTCGTCAGTACCGGACTGTTCTGCCAACGCCTGGGCGTAGAAGTCCTTCCACAGGTGATTGACGCTGCCCGTGATCTGCGAATTGTGCCGGCCAAAGTCGCCAATTGGCGCAATAAAGCCGATGGATGGGGAATGAATGTCTGACATAGCTCTCGGTCGACGCCCAGCTCTGGCAAAATGCCGGATATTTCATTTATCGGCAGCTTTTGCCGATCATTAAATTTTTGAGCGTGTTTTTAGATGATTGAGCAAGCAGCGGGCTGTCGTATCAAAGTCGAGGCGTTGGGCGAGGCTTATCAGGCCTTGGCCGAGCAATGGGCTGAGCGCCTGGGTTTGCCTATGGACGAACCGGACGCCGAGTTCGCCTTGCAGTTGAGCGCCCAGGGTTTGCAGCTGCAACAGTTGGGCCCCGACGCCCCGGGCCCGGTGCGGGTCGACTTCGTAGAAGGCGGCGCGGCCCACCGGCGTTTGTTCGGCGGTGGCACCGGGCAGATGATTGCCAAGGCGGTGGGGATTCAGCAGGGCGTACGCCCGCGGGTGCTGGATGCCACGGCGGGCTTGGGCAAGGACGCGTTCGTGCTGGCGAGCCTTGGCTGTGAAATGAGCCTGATCGAGCGTCAGCCGCTGATTGGTGCGTTACTTGAAGATGGTCTGGCCCGTGGCCTGGACGATTTTGAAGTGGCGCCGATCGTGTCGCGCATGCACTTGCTTAAAGGCAACTCGATTGAAGTGATGCGCAATTGGGAAGGCGAGCCGCCGCAGGTGATCTACCTCGATCCGATGTTCCCGCACCGCGAGAAAACAGCCCTGGTGAAGAAAGAAATGCGTCTGTTCCGGCCATTGGTGGGCGATGACAATGATGCACCGGCCTTGCTCGAAGCGGCATTGGCGCTGGCGAGTCACCGCGTGGTGGTCAAGCGCCCGCGCAAGGCACCGTGCATCGCCGGGCCCAAGCCGAGCCATGCGCTGGATGGCAAGTCGAGCCGTTACGATATTTACCCGAAGAAAGCGCTGAAGCCCTGAACACCACACTCTTTTGCGGGAGCGGGCTTGCTCGCGATGGCATCGGCGCGGTTGTTCAGATACACCGCGTCGATGCCATCGCGAACAAGCCCGCTCCCACAGGTGACGGGTGGTTGCTTCACGTCGGTCGATAAGCCCGCATAAACACCCCCACCACTTCCTGCACATGTGCTTCGGCGCCTTCTGCGTCCAGCGGCTCGCCGCAGCCATACAGCAGGCGAAAGTTGGGCGCGCCCTTGAGCATGCAAAAAAAGTGTTCTGCCGCGTAGTGCGGCTCATCAATCTGCAGTGCACCACTGAGATGGATTTTGCGCAGCAGCTGCTCCATCTCCAGCACCAGCCGCTCTGGCCCCGCCTCAAAGAAGATCTGCGACAACTTCGGGTCCTGGCTGCCCAGGGTCATCATCAGCCGATGCAGGTTCAACGACTCCTCGCTGTTAATCAGTGCGTGAAACCCTCGGGCAATTTTTAACAGCACCTTCTCAATCGGCCCGTCGCCGGGTAACTCAAAAAACAGAACCGGCAGCTGTTCTGTGCATTTGGCCATGATCGCTGAGGAAAACAGGGTCTCCTTGTCAGTGAAGTGGCTGTAGACCGTCAGTTTTGATACGCCCGCCAAACCTGCAACCGCGTCCATGCTGGTGTTGGCATAGCCCTTGGTCAAAAACAGGGTTTTGGCGGCGTCGAGGATGGACTGGCGTTTTGCCATGTCTTTCGGACGGCCGAGGGCATTGGGGGGTAAATGATGGTCAGACATATCCGTTTATTACTGGACTGGTGAGTTTAGTATTAATAACATGCCGCCCAGTATAAATATTCCAAGCCCCATTAGCGAAAGGTCATCACCATGTTGCGCCATGCCTTGCCCCGCGCTGTGCCTCTGTGTCTGGTCGTTTTATTGTCTGCGTGTGGGCAGCAAGAGCCCGCGAAAATCAGTATCACCCCGGCGATGGTGGTGCAGCCGCAGCCCTCGGCGCTCGCGAACCAGAGTTATCCCGGTGAAGTGCGGGCGCGCTTTGACCCGCAGCTGGCGTTTCGTATCGGTGGCAAAGTCAGCAAGCGCCTGGTGGACGAGGGGGAGCGGGTCAAGGCCAATCAGCCGCTGGCCGAGCTGGACCCGCAAGACGTGCGGCTGCAACTGGACGCCACCCGGGCACAAGTGGCCGCAGCCCAGGCCAATCTGAATCTGGTACGTGCCGAGCGTGATCGCTACAAGACCCTGCTGGATCGCCAGATGGTCAGCCGTTCGCAGTTCGATAATGCCGAAAACCTCTACCGTTCGGGTGAAGCCAGGCTCCAGCAGATCAAGGCCGAACAGGATGTAGCCAGCAATCAGGCGAGTTACGCCGTGCTGCGTGCCCCGCAAGATGGCGTGATCGCCCAGCGTCAGGTTGAAGTCGGGCAAGTGGTCAGCGCCGGGCAAACGGTGTTCACCCTGGCGGCCGATGGTGAGCGTGAAGTGCTGATCAGCTTGCCTGAGCAAGACTTCGGCCGGTTCAAGATCGGTTTGCCGGTGTCGGTTGAGTTGTGGTCGCAACCCGGCCAGCGCTTTAGCGGGCGTATCCGTGAACTGTCGCCGTCAGCCGACCCCAAGTCGCGCACCTTCGCTGCCCGCATCGCTTTCACCGCAGGCAAGGTGCCTGCGGAGCTGGGGCAAAGTGCCCGGGTTTTTATCCAGAGCGAAGGCCACAGCCAGTTGTCGGTGCCGTTGTCAGCCTTGACTGCCGAAAACGGTGCACCCTACGTATGGCGCGTGGGCCAGGGCAACAAGATCGAACAAGTGCCGGTACGTGTCGGGCCGTTTGGGGAGAAAACCGTGCCGGTACTCGAAGGTCTCAACGCCGATGACTGGATCGTTGCCGCCGGGGTGCATGTATTGCATCCGGGGCAGGAGGTGCGGCCGATTGATCGCTCCAACCGGACCATCAATGTTTCGGCGAAGGACTAATTCCCATGGGTTTCAATCTTTCCGCCTGGGCGTTGCGCAATCGCCAGATCGTACTGTTCCTGATGCTGTTGCTGGCAATTGTCGGAGGCCTTTCCTATACCAAATTAGGACAGAGCGAAGACCCGCCGTTTACCTTCAAAGCCATGGTGATCCGGACCCTGTGGCCGGGTGCCACGGCCGAGGAAGTCTCGCGCCAGGTCACTGAGCGCATCGAGAAAAAGCTGATGGAGACCGGCGAGTACGAGCGCATTGTCTCGTTCTCGCGTCCGGGCGAGTCGCAAGTAACCTTTATGGCCCGCGATTCGATGCATTCGGACCAGATCCCGCAGCTGTGGTATCAGGTACGCAAAAAGCTCGGTGACATCCATCACTCTTTGCCGCCGGATGTTCAGGGGCCGTTTTTCAACGATGAATTCGGCACCACCTTCGGCAATATCTACAGCCTGAGTGGCGAAGGTTACGACTACGCAGTGCTCAAGGACTACGCCGACCGCATCCAGATCCAGCTGCAACGGGTCAAGGATGTAGGCAAGGTCGAGTTGCTGGGGCTGCAGGACGAAAAAATCTGGATCGAGCTTTCCAACCTCAAGCTCGCGACCCTGGGCTTGCCGCTGGCGGCAGTGCAAAAGGCCCTTGAAGAGCAAAACGCGGTGTCGACGGCGGGGTTCTTCGAAACACCGACCGAGCGCGTGCAATTGCGCGTCAGCGGTAATTTCAAGACGGTCGAAGAGATAGAGCGTTTCCCGATTCGTGTGGGCGAGCGCACCTTGCGCATCAGTGATGTGGCCGATGTGCGTCGCGGCTTCAATGACCCGGCGGCGCCGCGCATGCGCTTTATGGGCCAGGATGCGATCGGTCTGGCTGTGGCGATGAAGGACGGCGGCGACATTCTGGTGCTGGGCAAGGCGCTGGATACCGAGTTTGAACGGATCCAGCGAAACCTTCCGGTCGGGATGCAATTGGGCAAGGTCTCGGATCAGCCGGCGGCGGTGAAAACCAGCGTCGGTGAATTCGTCAAAGTGCTGGTTGAAGCCCTGGTCATCGTATTGCTGGTGAGCTTTTTCTCGCTGGGGCTGCGCACGGGCATGGTGGTGGCGCTGACCATCCCGCTGGTGCTGGCGATGACCTTTGCCGCCATGCATTACTTCGGGATCGGCCTGCACAAGATCTCGCTGGGGGCGCTGGTGCTGGCGCTGGGCTTGCTGGTGGATGACGCCATCATTGCCGTTGAAATGATGGCGATCAAAATGGAGCAGGGTTACGACCGGCTCAAGGCGGCGAGCTTTGCCTGGACCAGCACCGCGTTCCCGATGCTCACCGGTACGCTGATCACGGCAGCGGGTTTTTTGCCGATTGCCATGGCGCAGTCGAGCACGGGTGAGTACACCCGTTCGATTTTCCAGGTGGTGACCATTGCTCTGCTGGCATCGTGGGTGGCAGCGGTGGTGTTTGTACCGTATCTGGGGGCCTTGCTGTTACCGGATCTGGCGAAGATTCATGCGGCTAAACACGGTACCGCCGCCGGGGCACATGACCCCTACGCCACACCGTTTTACCGGCGGGTGCGCCGTTTGGTGGAGTGGTGCGTGCAGCGTCGCAAAACCGTGATTGCGCTCACCGTGCTGTTGTTTCTGGGCTCTATGGTGTTGTTCAAATTTGTTCCGCAGCAGTTCTTCCCGGCGTCGAGCCGTCTGGAACTGATGGTCGATCTGAAGCTGGCCGAAGGCGCTTCGTTGAGCAACACCACCGAGCAGGTCAAACAGCTTGAAAGCCTGCTCAAGGATCACCCGGGCATCGAAAACTATGTGGCTTACGCAGGCACCGGTTCGCCACGCTATTACTTGCCGCTGGATCAGCAGTTGCCGGCGGCCAGCTTTGCCCAGTTCGTGGTGCTGGCCAAGACCATCGAGGATCGGGAAAGCCTGCGCACCTGGTTGATCGAAACCCTTAACGAGCAATTCCCGACGGTACGTTCGCGCGTCACGCGGCTGGAGAACGGCCCGCCTGTGGGGTATCCGGTGCAGTTCCGGGTGACGGGCGAGCATATCGAAGAGGTGCGGGCGCTGGCGCGCAAGGTAGCGGCCAGGGTTCGGGACAACCCCCATGTGGTGAACGTGCATCTGGACTGGGAAGAACCGAGCAAGGTGGTGTACCTCAATATCGATCAGGACCGGGCCCGGGCCTTGGGCGTGAGCACGGCGAACCTGTCGCGCTTCTTGCAAAGCACGTTGCTGGGTTCCACGGTCAGTCAGTACCGTGAAGACAACGAGTTGATCGAAATCCTGCTGCGCGGCACGCCTCAGGAGCGTACCGAACTGTCGCTGCTGCCGAGCCTGGCGGTGCCGACAGACAATGGCCAGAGTGTTGCCCTGTCGCAAATTGCGACCCTGGAATATGGCTTTGAAGAGGGCATTATCTGGCACCGCAACCG
>JBILYW010000244.1:0-5681 GCA_044377555.1 Pseudomonas sp. | reverse complement strand
GCCGTGCCATCAGCCCCAGTGATCCGATCATCGACGATGTGCCATTGATGCTGGTGGGGATGAAAGGCGAGCGCCGTTTCACTCGTTTTGAACAACTCTCCGGCCGTACCGTGGCGCTGACCACCGGTAGTGCGGCCGGTGCCTCGGTGAATCTGATCAATCAGAAACTGGCCTTGCGCAAACTACCCCCGGTCAAGATCGAATGGGTGGACCCGACCCTGGCGGTGGAAGACGTGCTGGAGATGGTTCAGGCCGGTATTTTTCACCTCACCATCGTTGAGCAACCGATTGCCGAGCGCTGGGCAACGCTGATGCCCAAGCTGCGATTTGACCGCAAGGTGCTGGTCAACGAGCCCGAAGCGATACGCTGGTATGTGCGTCGCGATGCTTCGATGCTGCATGCCAGCATCGACCGCTTTCTGGCCGGCTACAAGGTGCCGGCGGATCAGGACGTTGCCTTTGAACGCGTGTATCGGCGCTTGTACCGGGTGCATTACCCCTTGGCCCGTGCCGACCGCCAGAAGCTCGAAAAACTGCGCCCGGTGCTGCAAAAACATGCCCGGCAACAGGGCATGGACTGGCTGAACCTGGCGGCGCTGGCGTTCAAGGAGTCGACCCTCGACCCCAACGCCAAGGGGATGGGCGGGGCCACCGGGCTGCTGCAAATCACCCCCTCGGCGGCGCAGCGGGTAGGGGTCAATAATATTCAAAACGTGGATAACAATGTGCAGGCCGGGGCCAGGTACCTGGCGTTGATCCGCCGCAAGTTCTTTTCCAGCCCCAAACTCAACGAGCGGGAGCGCATGGCCTTTGTGCTGGCGGCGTACAACATGGGCCCCGAGCGGGTGCAAGGCATGCGTGCCGAGGCCCGGCGGCGCGGCCTGAACCCCGATCAATGGTTCTTTCAGGTGGAACGTATTGCCATGGAGCAGGTGGGAATGGGTGCGGTCAGCTATGTTAATAGCGTGAACAAGTACTATTTGGCCTTCGATCGGGAACGCGATTCGCTGGAGCCTGTAAAAGCCGATTTTGCCTCACGCAAATAATCGAATAAACTGATTGGTATCTTGGGTTTATTCGGCTTTTAACATTATTAAAACTGATTAGTATGGCGAACATTCCCCAACTGATGACTTAAAGGATTTCACCATGAGCAAATTGATCCAAACCGTACTGGGCACCCGCGCAGGCTATGGCTTGACGGTTCTGCGCATCTTTGTCGGCGTCATCTTTGCGGCCCATGGCTCGCAAAAGCTGTTTGGCTGGTTTGGCGGTGGTGGTCTGGCGGGCACGGCGCAGTGGATGGAAAGCATCGGCCTGGGGCCTGGCACCCTGATGGCGGCACTGGCGGGCGGGACCGAGTTCTTTGGTGGCCTGGCCCTGATCATTGGCTTGCTGGCCCGTCCTGCGGCCCTGGGTCTGTCGTTTACCCTGCTGGTGGCGATTTTCTCGGTGCATATCCATAACGGCCTGTTCATGGCCAACAACGGTTATGAATTTGCCCTGGCCCTGCTGGGCGGCACCGTCGCGGTACTGATCGAAGGCGCTGGCAAGCTGTCTCTCGACCGTGGCATTGCCGAATAACCCACCGTTTTGTTGCAAGCTACACCGCCCCGGCCCGCAACGGCCCGGGGCTTTTTTTTGCTCCCCATTACCCATCCCGCGCAGCCCTCTGAGTGAACGTCGACCCTCAGAGGGTTCGACCTGCTGCCATTGCTTCGTCACAATCCCCTGCTGGCGTACCCGCCAGAAATAATTTGTTACATGCAATCAGGGATCTGTAATGAGCGACGAGAAAGACCAGGATACCCAACGCCCGGCCGATACCAGCCGCCGTCATTTCCTCGCCGGGGCTGCCGCACTGGGCGTAGGTGCAGTCGCCTTGAGCGCCTGCGGCACCAGTGAGCCTGACAGCCCCGCGCAAGCTCACCCGCTGACGCCGGTCGAACTGGACAAAAAACTCCGGGAGCAGGTCAAGACTGTCGTGGTGATCTATGCCGAGAACCGCAGCTTCAACAACCTGTTCGCCAACTTCCCCGGCGTGGAGAAACCCTTGTCGGCGCTCCAGCCCGCCGACTACCAGCAGCGCGACCGTGATGGCAGCCTGTTGCAGACCTTGCCCCCGGTCTGGGGCGGGATGTTGCAGGTGGGGCCGCAGACGGTCGATGGCGTGACCTATGCCCAGGGTGTGCAGTTCCAGGAGAACCTGCCCAATGCACCGTTCGCCCTGAAAGGGCCAAACCAGGAAGACCTGCCGCTGAACCTGGTGACCCGGGACCTGTGGCACGTGTTCTATCAGAACCAGATGCAGATCAACGATGGCAAAAACGACCAGTTCGTTGCCTGGGCAGACTCCGGTGGCCTCACCATGGGTTACTACCCCCAGACCCGGTACTCGCTGCGCTTGTGGGATGTGGCGCGGGAGTTTGTGCTGTGTGACAACTTTTTCCAGGGCGCCTTTGGCGGCTCGTACCTCAATCACCAGTACCTGATCAGCGCCGCTGTACCGTTCTATCCGAATGCGGCCACCTCGGTGGCCGAGGCGCAGATCGCCGTGCTGCAAGGTGACGACCCAACCGGTACGCGCCTCAAGCCTCTGGACAAATCCCCGGCCAGTGCCATGACCGGCGCCCCGCAGTTTGGTCCCAGCGCCCTCACGCCAGACGGCTTTGCGGTGAACACCATGGCGCCGCCGTACTGGCCGACCTGGATCCGCGATCCCGAGCGCCCGGACTATGCCAAGCCCGACCTGCCGAGCGTACTGGTACCGCAAACCCACGAGCATATCGGCGACAAGTTGAGCAAAAAGAACATCGACTGGGCCTGGTACGCCGGTGCCTGGCAGAGCACGCTGGATGAGTTCAAGGGTGCGCAGGGCATGCCCAAGATCCCGAACTTCCAGTACCACCACCAGCCGTTCAACTACTTTGCGCAACAGGGCCCGCAAAACCCGGCCGAGCGCAGCAAGCGTCTGCGTGACGGTGGCCTGGGCGACGAGGCCAGTACCAATCGGTTCCTCGCCGACGCCGAGGCAGGCAAGCTGCCTGCAGTGAGTTTCTACAAGCCACAGGGCAACCTGAACATGCACGCGGGCTATGCGGATGTGGCCGCCGGTGACCGTCACCTGGACCGCGCCCTCAAGGTGCTGCGCAACAGCCCGCAGTGGCAGAACATGGTGGTGGTGCTTACGGTGGACGAGAACGGTGGCTGGTGGGACCACGTAGCGCCGCCCAAGGGCGATCGCTGGGGCCCTGGCACGCGAATCCCTGCGCTGGTGGTGTCGCCCTTTGCCCGCAAGGGCACGGTGGATCACACGGTGTATGACACGGCCTCGATCCTGCGCCTGATCACCCGTGTGCATCAGCTTGAGGTGCTTGACGGGCTCAAGCAGCGTGACGATGCAATGAAAGCCCGCGGGCAAACCCCCATGGGGGACCTGACCAACGCACTGCAGTTCTGACACTGTTCACCCGGTCGCGGGCCGTCTGGCGGGCCCGCGTCTGGAACGGGGGTTTTCGATGTACATGATTGTTGACAGTTGTAAGCAGGTTTCTCTAGGATGTTTTCTTGCGCCGATTTAAACAGCTACTTGCGGGGCGCCAGAGGGTCACAGACCTTCTAAGAGGCTTGAAACAGGCCTCGAAATACCGCTAAAGCGCTGGTTCGGTGTTGCCTCTCACCTGCCACGCAGAATCTTGAGGCGGAGAACCGACACATGAGTCACCCACGTCCCCTTGTACGTCTTGCGCCGATCACGGCCAATCTGACCCTGAGCAATCCAAAAATCCTTCTGGGCGGCAAGCATCAGCCAACGCTGCTGCGCTATCTGGACGGCTGGCCACGCCGCAAGGGTCGGGCCACCGCGTTTCTGATCCAGTTTGTGAAAGACGGCGATGAGTTGGCGCAATTTGCCAATGACCGTTTTGATCTGGCGGTGATTCAGTCCCCCAGCGCCGAGAATGCCGAGCGCGTGATCCGCAACCTGACCCGTGTGTGCCGTCAGGGGTTGATCACACTGCGCTGAATGCCTTGCCTGTAGGCGTGCGGCGGAAGATCTTTTTTATGTCAGGTGATTCTGGAGGTCAGGCAGCACCGGCCAGCAAACTTTCATAAGGGATTTTCAGGCCGTCATGCAGGCGTTTGATCATTGTCAGGCTCAGCTTGCGTTTACGGTTCAGTACTTCGGAAACTCGGCCACTTGAGCCCAGGAATGGTTCCAGGTCACGAGGGGTCAAGCCCTGTTGCTCCATACGAAATTTAATCGCCTCAATGGGATCTGAAGGCGGCATTGGATGATGCTCGTCTTCGTATTTTTCAATCAAGAGCGCCAGGATTTCCAGTTCATCCCCTTCAGGAGAGCCGATTTCTGCGCCCCACAGTTGCTCCACCCGAGCAAATGCTGTGGTCAGGTCTTCTTCGGTACGAATGGGTTTGATGTTCATTACACAGTCTCCGCGTCGATCTGATCGTATTGGGCATGGGTGCCGACGAAACGTACAAAGCCGAGCTGGCGCGGATAATCTATTGCGAGAATCACCCGGTATTTGTTGCCAGCGATGTTGAAAACAACCCTGCTGCCTTTCAGGATGCTTGCTGTTCTTAGTTCCGCCTTCACCTCTTGCGGCGTGCGATAGACCGCTTTTTCCATATGGCGGTACCACTCAACGAGCGGTGTCTCGGAGTCGGCGTAAGTGGGACAGCTTTCCCAGAACTCACGCAAGGTACCTCTTGAAATTATCCTCAACTGAAGATCTCCCGTTTTGGGAGATCTTAGTCTGGTGTGACAGTCACGGCAAGCCCGTGTATCTGTTAGCAGCAACTGATCTGCCACGTGTTTTCGGGATTTTTCGCACAGGTTTGCCAATTGCTGGGGCGGTGGTTCGACGCCTATAGTCGGCTCTCGCCCTGGGGCGACCGGGTTTGGCGACTTGGAACTTGAACAATGGTTGCGTGCAGTTGTTGTGATATATGGCAGAGCGTGTATTTTTCATCGCGATGCTTTATGGCTGCTGTGCGTGGGAGATTTTCGGATCTGCCGGTATTCCTTGTTCTACCGGTTCGCCAACCCGCGTACAGCGGCCACCTGTTTCGTTTGGCGACGATAACTGATGGCTCCAACCCGCAACAAGGAGCATCAACTATGACTTTCTCACCGTTCATTCCGCTCACCGCCATCGACTGCACTATCCCCGCCTTGCTGATCGACCGTAACGCTCCCCTCGATGTACTCCACGCCAACGCCATTGCGCGCATTCTGGCTGTAACCCAACTGATGGAAATGTTCTCCAGCCGCGAAGTGCAAGAGGCCGATTCTGTTGACCTCAAACACGTGGCCACTGTCGCGACGCAATTGCTGCGCGATGGTTGTGACCTGCTCGATGTGTTGGGCTGGCGCTTGCGGCCCTCCTGATATCGTCTGTTTTACTGATGCGTTGAGTACATATCCGGCATTCGCGCTTAACCGGAAGATGGGTTCCGCCCTTACGGCGGGTCACTTTTTCCAGACGCCGAAAAAGTAACCAAAAAGGCTTGCCCCTGGCGTACGGCCCTCGCTTCGCTCAGGTGTCCCTCGCTCCAGTCCCGCTCCGTGGGCACGCCGTGACGGGCCATCCTTGGCCCAACACGGCTCTCCCGGCATCCATGCCGGGAGACCCACTGCGCAGAACCTCCACTCGGCCTCC
>JBILYW010000243.1:0-5695 GCA_044377555.1 Pseudomonas sp. | reverse complement strand
CTGGCCGTGGAACTGCAACTACCGGTTTTTCTGCATGAGCGCGACGCCAGTCAGCGTCTGCTGGAGATACTGCGTGACTTCCGTGACCGCTTGCCGGCCGCTGTTGTGCACTGTTTTACCGGCGAGAAAAAGGCGCTGTTCAGCTATCTGGATCAGGACCTGCATATCGGCATTACCGGCTGGATCTGCGACGAGCGCCGTGGCACCCATTTGCACCCGCTGGTAAGCGACATCCCCCGTGGTCGCCTGATGCTCGAAAGCGACGCCCCGTATTTGCTGCCCCGCACCCTGCGGCCCAAGCCGAAAAGCGGCCGTAACGAGCCGGCTTACCTGACCGAAGTACTGCGCGAAGTGGCCGTGCACCGTGGCGAAAGCGAACAGGACCTGGCCGCCCACACCACCGCCTGTGCACGGGCGTTTTTTGGGTTGCCGGTACTGGCTCAGGTCCCATAGCAACCAAGGAACACGTAGCAGCTGGCGCAGGAACGAGGCAGCTGCTGCGAAGATCTCCTCTTTTTTTTTGCACACTTGACCCACATCAACAGGATCGCCCCTGAATAGCGGCACAATGATGGCACCTTGCCAATATTGTTTGCGCCAACTCAGAGAAGACCTCCCATGGGCACCTGGCTTAGCAACATCTCTCTCAAATACAAATTCTGGGCTGTCAATGCGGTGGCGTTTGTCACCACGTTGTTGCTGGTGCTGTACGCCGTACAGCTTGAGCAACAATCGCGCAGCGCAGATGCACAGGCCAGTGCCCGGTCTCAGGCGCAATTGCTCGGTGCCTGGCCTGCCGGGCAAGCCTTGCCCCAGGCCGCGCATCTGCTGCGGCTTGAGCCCGGGCAAACGCCCAAGGTTCACGACCAACCGGTGCCACAACTTAACCACGCTCAGGGTTGGGTTTCGATCAACCCCATGCCGCTGTTCGGGCACGATCTGTTGGCCGGTGCCGATGTATTGACCCGTGACGACGGGCAAAAGATCGCGGTATTGGCGTACACGCCCAGCCTGGCGCAAGTGTTTGTCGAACGGCTGCCCAACTATGCCGTCGCGGTGCTGGTCCTGATGCTGGCCATGCTCTGTGCCTCGCAGTTGCTGATCCGCTTTCTGCTCAGCCAGCTCAACACCCTCAAGGACGTGATGCTCCATGTCGAAAAAACCGGCGACCTGTCCGCCCGGGTACCCTTGGCCTGTACCGATGAGGTCGGGCAGATGGCCAGCGCCTTTAATGCCATGCAGGCCGGCTACCAGCGGGTGGTGAACACCGTGGCCCAGACTGCCGCGCAACTGGATGCCGGGGCCGCTCGCCTGGCCAGCAGCATGGATGAGGTGCGTCACGGCATGCTTGGCCAGCAAAGCGAAACCGACCAGGCCGCCACCGCTATCAATGAAATGTCGGCCACGGTCTACCACATTGCCCAACATGCAGGCGCTACCCGCGACCTGTCGCAAACCGCAGACGACCTGGCCGGCAGCGGCCAGCAAGTGGTCAGCCGCGTGCAGCAGTCCATCGCCAGCCTGTCGACCGGGGTGCAAACCACCGCAGAGATGATTCAGCAGCTGGCCCAGGACAGCCAGAAGATCAACGGTGTGGTCGGCGTGATTCACAGCATCGCCGAGCAAACCAACCTGCTGGCGTTGAACGCGGCCATCGAGGCCGCCCGTGCAGGTGAGATGGGCCGTGGCTTTGCCGTGGTCGCCGATGAAGTACGGCACCTGGCCAAGCGCGTGCAAACCTCCACCGACGAAATCACCGCCATGGTTTCCGCCTTGCAGGCAGGCACACGCGACGCCGTGGACTTTATGCAGGAAAGCACTTTCAAGGCCGACGATTGTGTCCAGCAGGCCCAGGAAGCCGGAGCAGCGCTGGCCGAAATCACCCACGCCGTGGCACAGATGCGTGAAAGCAACACACAAATCGCCGTGGCCGCCGAGCAGCAAAGTCAGGTGGCGGAAGAGATGAACCGCGCAGTGGTCAGCATTCGTGATGTCACCGAAAACACGGTGCAGCAAACCGTCGACTCGGCCACCACCAGCAATCAACTGGCAACCCTGGCCGGCGAGTTGAACCGGGCGATTGGTCAGTTAAAGCTATAGGCATCTGCCTATAAGGCCCATAGCCATTGTTGATTCGCCCCTCACCGGCCCCGGGCCTATTCTTTGTTCATCCGGTTCAGCCAAGGCTGAACCCTTGAACAAGGAGAGCAATCATGGGCAAACGTCATCCCGATTTTCCGGCCTGGCAGTGGCGGTCGAACCCCCAGAGCCGTCAGAACGCAAAGAGTCAGGCACTGGACCTGATCGCCATTGCGATGATGGTGCTGGCCTTTCTACTGGTGGTCTCGGGCGTGTTCAGTGAAAACGCAACGAGCGCGGTGATTGGACTGATCGCCTTGTTTGCGGGGTTGGGGTTGCAGCGTCAGGGCCGCAAATCCGAAGCCAGACAACCGGGCAGTCAGGCCTTCTGATTGGGGGCTGTTCCCGTTTCATTGCGAGCCGCGTCGCTGCTCGCGCCGTGCCCTGCACCGCATGGGCTATCGTCGCGGCCGCAATGTAGCGGGAACACCCTAGCCAAACACCGCGACAGTCTGGCGGCTGATCGCAATCAGCTCCCCACCCGGAGCCCACAGATTGGCCGCCACATGCCCGTAGCCATCACGGGCATGCTCAATGACCGCCAGGTACTTGCACCACTCAAGGGTGCTGGCCGGCGGCAGCGGCTGCACGAACTCGATGGTCCAGGTCAGCGTGCTGCCCGCAGTCGGTTTGTTCAGCAGGGGCAACAGCGCAGGCGGCCAGGTGTCGACCAGCGCCAGCAAATGGGTTTCGGTCAGGGGCTCGTCCTTGACCTCACCGGCAAAACGCACCCACCCCCCCATTTCTCGCGTACCGCGACCGGAAAACGGCAATGCGCCCACGGCCCAGCCCATGGACAGGTGGCGCATGAATTCAGGGGTTATGCCCTTGATGTAGGGCAATAGCGGGCATTGCTCGGGCGGCGTCATCTCTGGCGCGGGCAACCCTTCGACCCGCGCCGCAGACTCGCGTGAGGCGCCAAAACTGCCTTGTACCAGAGTCACGACCTGACCCTCTTGCACAACACGGCCCAATACCTGGCTGACCGCCTTGCCTTCGCGCAATACCTCGACCTCAAAACGGATCGGCACATCGGCGGCCACGGGGCCCACAAAACTCACTGCCAACGAACGCAACGCACGTTCGGTCGAGACCTGCGCGCGCATGGCCTCGTACTGCAAGGCCACCACCAGGCCACCGAAACTGGCACGGCCCTGACCCCAGTCTGCCGGGATGGTCACGTCCAAAGGCGTGTTACGCACCGCTGCTACCAATTCGCAAAACTGCATAAGCACCTCTAGCCAGAAAAGTATGACGGGATACTACCCATCCATCTGACCCTGCACAGTGCTATATCGGCCAAACATCAGGAGTGAAAGCAAGCCGCGGTCAATTTGACCAGCGCCTTGTCAGCCCGCTTCTCACCGTGTTCAAGGGTTGCCTGCCATTGCGCAACACAGGGTTGCAAGTCGGGATGCTGCCCGGCCTGGACCAGCCACTGCCAGGCATCGTGCCACTCGCCCAAGGCCTGTTGCGCACCCTTGAGTCGCACCAGCACCTGCGGCGGTAGCTGATTGAGATCAGGGTAGGCCTCGGCCGCATAGCGCACGCGCTTGATCAGCAACCTGACACGGTGGCGATCATGGCCCGGATCATTGAGGGCTTTTTCCAGGGTTTGCCACTGTTTTTCCAGGACCTTTTCGATGCGCTGGCGCAAACCGCGCAACATGCCTTCACGCTCGGCGGCACGCAGAAAACGCGGGAACACATCAAGGATCATCAGCAACTGAGCCAGCTGTTCGCTATCTGCCACCTGGGCGTAACTGCCGTACAACTGCTGCAAGCGGCGCTGGGCCTGCGTCGTGTAGCCATTTTTCTGTAAATGCGCCGCCAGCACTTCAAGGTCGCGCAACGGTGTCGTCAAAACGCCCACCTGGGACGCCGACATCTCCAGCTGTACCACGCCCGGCAAGCCACGCAGCGGCCGCAACAGGCTGCGCAAGCGGCGCACCGTGGTGCGCAAGTCGTGCAGGGCCTCCGGGTCCGTGTCGGCTTCCAGGCGCGCCTGACAGGCCAGCAATTTGACCTCCAGACGCAGAATGTTTGCCACTATCCGGTCAACCAGCTCAGACATCCTCACACTCCCCCATTACCCCGCCGGCTCAACGCCCGGCGCGGGATTCACGAATATAGAAACGCGCCTTTTCGGCTTTTTTGCTGCAACCCTCAAACGCTTCGAATTGCTGCTGGGTTTTAGCCGCGGTCAGCAAGGACAGCGCCTTGGAGTAACTGACAGTGCCGGCAAAGCCTTCTGCCTTGGCCAGGTCCAGTTCATGCCAGGCTCCGTCCAGTTGCGCGGCGCAACTGTCACGGTAAGCCGTTTTGTTTCCCGCACAACCCACCAGCGCCAGCGCAATCAACGGCACACAAATCCAGGCTTTCATGGTGTTTTCCTCAAAAATAAATGTTCAGTGCAATCTAAGACGGACAAACGGCGTAAAAGTGCCTTAGCCAGGGTCTGTTGACGTTTAGTTGTGAGCCGCGTCGCTGGGTCAAATTTTGCCAGGTAAGGCGCAGGGCGAAGGGAATGGTTGTTCCCTTCTCAAGCCCTGCAACGCAGCCTGGCGAAATTTGACACGCGACCCGAAGGGCCGATAGCCCATGTGGCGCGGCCACAACCAAACGTCAACAGACCCTAGCCTAGCTTGCAGATACGGGTTCTTCCCGAAAGCTGTCACTGCCGGCCACAAAAAGGCATTGTAGGTATCTGTCCGGGGAAAGGTAGGTTCATGAAAAAGCGTATTGCATTGGTATTGGGCTCAGGCGGCGCCCGCGGCTATGCCCACATTGGCGTGATCGAAGAGCTCGAAAGCCGGGGCTATAACATCGCCTGCATCGCCGGCTGCTCCATGGGCGCGGTGGTCGGGGGGATTTACGCAGCCGGCAAGCTTGACGTGTACCGCGACTGGATTCAAAGCCTGGACTACCTCGATGTGCTGCGGCTGGTGGACGTCAGCTTTCGGCTGGGGGCCATTCGCGGCGAGAAAGTCTTCGGCCAGATCCGCAACATCGTCGGCGAAATCAATATCGAAGACCTGCGCATCCCTTACACGGCCGTGGCCACCGACCTCACCCACCAGCAGGAAATCTGGTTTCAGGAGGGCTGCCTGCACCAGGCCATGCGCGCCTCAGCGGCAATCCCCAGCCTGTTCACCCCGGTGATGCAAGGCAACCGGATGCTGGTCGACGGCAGTCTTCTCAACCCGTTGCCCATCGTGCCGGTGGTCTCCAGCCATTGCGACCTGATCATCGCCGTCAACCTGAATTCAACCCAGCAGAGCAACTACCAATTGCCTGTCATCCAGCGCCCTGCCGCCTTCAAAGGGCGCTTTGATCATTTGATGAGTTCGTTGGGTTCGCGCATGCCGTTTCGCACCAAACATGCCGAACAATTGCTGAACCTGGAACAGGAAATGCTCCACCCCCTGGCCGAGCCCCTGCCCGACCCCTGGCTCGACTCGACCCGACCCGCACGCCCTGCGCCAGCCCAGGGCTCGCCCAAATCGGCCACCGGTTCGGTGATCGTCGACAACGTCGGCCCGGCCTCACTGCTGGA
>JBILYW010000242.1:0-5706 GCA_044377555.1 Pseudomonas sp. | reverse complement strand
TCGGGCGATCTGCTGCGCTACGACGACGACGGCTATTTCTACTTCGTAGACCGCATTGGCGATACCTTCCGCTGGAAAAGCGAAAACGTCTCGACCCTGGAAGTGGCGGACACCCTCAGCGACATGCCCGGCCTTGAGCTGATCAACGTGTACGGCGTGCAGGTGCCGGAACATGAAGGCCGTGCCGGCATGGCTGCGATTTTGATGCAGGCCGGGCACAGCTTTGATCCGCAGGCGTTCTATGAACTGACCGAAGCGCGTTTGCCTCGTTATGCGGCGCCGGTGTTTGTGCGTGTATCGGCGGCGGCGGACCTGACCAGCACCTTCAAGTTGCGCAAGGTGGATTTGCAGCGCCAGGGCTACGCCCCGGGGTTGTTTGCAGACCCGCTCTTTGTGCGCGATGAAAGCACCCGCACCTATCAGCCTTACTCGTTGCAGGTATTGGCCCGTGCCGGCCTGCCGCCCTTTACAGGCAGCGGCCATGAGTGAATTCGACGCCCAGGGCCACCAATGGCGTGACGGCTTGCGCTACCCCTGGCCGCTGGCCCCGGCCAACGGCCAGGTACAGCAAGTGGCCGAGGGTGTGTTGTGGCTGCGCATGCCGCTGCCGTTCGGGCTAGATCACATCAACCTGTATCTGCTGCGACACGGCGATGGCTGGGTGGCGGTCGATACCGGTTTGAACAGCGAGCAATGCCGCGCGGTGTGGGAGCAAGTGTTTGTCGAGGTTCTGGCAGGCTTGCCCCTCAAGGCGGTGATCTGCACCCATTTTCACAGCGACCACACGGGTGTGGTCGGCTGGCTGGCCGAGCGTTTTCGGTGCCCGGTGTTGATGACCCTGGGCGAGTTCGAGGCGCTGCACCACGGCCCGCCGCAGGCCGCTGCGCCGGACTGGGCATTTCTGGATTTCTATCAAAAGGCCGGGTTCAGTGCCGAGCGCGCCACCGCATTGTTGCCGCTGATCCAGGGCGAACACTTTCGCCCGCAACTGGCTGCCGGGTTTACCCGTTTAAGTCATGGCAGCGAGCTGACTATCGGCGGGCGCCGCTGGCAAGTGGTGATGGGCAACGGGCACTCACCGGAGCACGCGTGCCTGTATGCCCCGGACGACGGTTTGCTGATCTCGGGCGACCAGGTGTTGCCGCGCATCACGTCCACCATTGCGGTGTATGTCACCGAACCCGAAGCCAATCCGTTGCGTGACTGGCTGGACTCTATCGAACGGCTGCGCGTGATCCCCGACAGCGTGCTGGTGCTGCCGGCCCATGAACGGCCGTTTTTCAATCTGCATCGGCGACTGGATCAGTTGCGTGACCACCACCTGAACCATTTGCAGCAGTTGCTCCAGGCCTGCGAGGAACCGCGCACGGCGCTGCAGATGATGGCGGTGTTGTTTAAAAAACTGTCAGGTCGTTTTGACGAACTGATGGCGCTTGGGGAGACGTTGGCTCACGCCAATTACCTTATGGCCGAGGGGGCGCTCGTTCGTGAGGAACAAGGAGGGCTGCATCGTTATCGGGCAGCCCCGACAGGAGTCGTGAAGTTCGACCCGCTTGAGTTGATTTAAGCAGTGGCTATAGGCGCGGTATGCAGAACGCAATGACGCTTGAACCCATCGAGGCGGCCATCGAGTCGTCAATCAGGAGAGGCAGAGTGATCAATAAAAATAACAATAAATGTCTTGGGCAGCGCCCGCACGGCTACCAGGTCAGTGGCCTGGCGATCGCGGTTGCACTGGTATCCAGCCCGTTGTGGGCAGGGGACACCATCGAGTTTGAAGACGGCACCACCATTGATTGGTCGGTCACCACCAGTTACGGCATCGGCACGCGTCTGGCCAGCCCCAGCAACAGGCTGATGGGGGTTAACGCCGATGATCCGAACCGCAACTTCGAGCAGCACAGCCTCACCACCAACCGGGTGGGCGCGCTGGGCGAGATGATCTTGCGCAAGGACAACTACGGCGCGGTCGTACGGGCCAGTACCTTCTATGACGACGTGTACCACCGCAAGAATGACAACGACTCACCGGCCACCGTCAACAAGTACGGCAGCAATGACGAGTTCACCAGCGACACGCGTTACTACAGCGGTGGCCGCACCAGGTTGCTTGACGCCTACGTGTTCGGCGGCTGGCGCTTCGAGAACGACACCATGCTCGACGTCAAGGCCGGGCGCCATATCGAGTCGTGGGGCGAGAGCCTTTACTACCCGGGCGTCAACGGCGTACAGAACCCGTCCGATGCGGTAAAGGCCGCGCAGCCCGGGGTTGAGGTCAAGGAAGTATTGCTGCCGGTCGGTCAGTTCTCGGCGTCGTACCGGATCAACCCTGAAATCACCCTGGGCGGCTACGTGCAGTACGAGTGGAAGGGCACCGAACTGCCGCCGGTGGGCAGCTTCCTGTCGACCTCGGACGTGATCGGGCCGGGCCGCGAGTTTTTGTACATGGGGGCCAACAAGGTGCCTTATCTGGGTACCGATGAGCCACGTGACAGCGGTCAGTGGGGTGCGCAAATCCGCTGGCGTCCGGTCACTGACATCGAGTTGTCGCTGTTCCATGTGGTCTATCACGATAAAAACCCGGCCACCGCCTTGGTTGGCTGGGACCCGGCACCAGGTGGCCCGGGTGGTCTGGCTTACAAGGCCAACGGTTATCGGGTCAAGTACTTCGAAGACATCAAACTGACCGGCGTCAGTGCCACCACCAAGCTGGGTGAATACCAGCTGGGTGCGGAGTGGTCCTATCGCGACGGCGCCCCGGTGATGGTCAATACCGGACTGGGCCCGGTGCCTGCCAAGGGCAAGGGTCAGCAGTTCCAGTTGTCGGCAATGCGCATTCTGGGTGACCGCCCTTGGGCCAGCCAGACCACATTGACCGGTGAAATCGTCACCGTGCGTGCGGACCATGCGGACGATACGTCGGCAGCCCCGAACCTTGAAGGTGTAGGCCTGTTGCCGTCGCTGGCGCCGTCGGTGCAGCCGTCCAATGACTACACCTACAAGACCGCTACGGCCTGGCGCACCCGCTCGGCGAGTGCGTACACCGTGGGCGCCTCGTTCAGTTACCCGGGTGTGTTCCAGGGCTGGGACCTTGAGGTTCCGTTCACCTTCTCGAACGTGTTCAGCGGTGCGGCCCCGATGTCCGGGACCATCGCCGGGGTGGCTGGAGATCGCCGCCTGAGTGCGGGCACGACCTTCAAGTACTTGAGCAACCTGGAAGTGTCGCTCAAGTACATCGGGTACCTGGGCTCGCCTGACCCGATCTACCGTCCGCTGGCAGACCGTGACTACGCCACGTTCTCGATGAAATACACCTTCTAACGACTTGCCCGTCCCCTGTGTGGGAGCGGGCTTGCTCGCGATACAGGCACTGAGGTTTTGCAGCAGAACCGCGTCGGTGCCATCGCGAGCAAGTCGAATCGTCGCACCGCCGCCCCCACAAAACGGCCTGATTTGCACTTCTAAAGAGAGATAACCATGGGTCTTAAAGGTCACGCGGCCATTGTTGGCAGCGCTCAGTACAAGCCGGAGAAATACGCCACGGCCCCGCGCATGTTCCATCTGGAGCAAGTTGCCGACCTGGCTGCCCAGGCGTTACGCGATGCCGGTTTGCAGGCATCCGACCTCGACGGGCTGGTGATCAATGGCCCGCAATTTCATGAAGCTTCGGTGTTCGTGCCGGCCATGGCCGCCGAATACCTGGGCTTGCGCCTCAACTTTGCCGAAGTCGTCGACCTTGGCGGCTGTACCTCGGTCGGCATGGTCTGGCGCGCTGCCGCTGCCATCGAACTGGGTTTATGCCAGGCGGTCCTGTGTGTGTTGCCTGCGCGCATGGCGCCCATGGGCCCGGACGAAGATGCCAGCTGGATGGCCCGGGCCATGCGCTTCGGTGGCCACAGCACCGCGTTCGGCGCACCGGAAGCCGAGTTTGACCTGCCCTACGGGCACATGGGCCAGAACACCGGCTACGCAATGATTGCCCAGCGCTATGCGGCGCAATACGGCTACGATCCACGGGCGCTGGCCAAAATTGCAGTCGACCAGCGCACCAATGCGCAGTACAACCCGCAAGCCATGTTTTACGGGCAACCGCTGACCATCGAGCAAGTGCTGGCCAGCAAAAAAGTGGCCGACCCGCTGCACGTGCTGGAAATCGTCATGCCCGTGGCCGGTGGCGCCGCGATGATCATCGCGTCCAGGGAAGTGGCCGCCCGTGCCCGTAAACGGCCGTCATACATCACAGGTTTCGGCGAGCACCTGGCGTTCAAGTCGCCGTCCTATGCCGCCGACATGCTGCATACCCCGATCGGTCCGGCTTCACGCCGCGCCTTCGACATGGCCGGGCTCAAGCCGGCAGATGTGGACGCAGCGCAAATTTACGACTGCTACACCATCACCGCCTTGCTGACCCTGGAAGACGCCGGTTTTTGCGCCAAGGGCGAGGGCATGAACTTTGTGCGCGAGCACGACCTGACCTGGCGCGGAGATTTCCCCATGAACACCCACGGCGGCCAGCTCAGCTTTGGCCAGGCCGGTTCGGCTGGCGGCATGAGCCAGGTGATCGAGGCCGTGACGCAAATCGCCGGTGAAGCCGGTGAACGTCAGCTCAAGCAGTGCGACACGGTGTACGTCTCAGGCACCGGTGGGGTGATGAGTGAGCAGGGTGCATTGATTCTTCAGGGAGCATGATTGCGATGTCGAATAACAAACCAATGCCGGTGCCGACCGAGATTTCTGCACCGTTCTGGGAAGGCCTGAAGGCTGAGCGCCTGCTGATTCAGCAATGCGACCAGTGCAGCCACTGGGTGTTTTACCCGCGCCGGCACTGCCCGGCGTGTTTTGCCCATGCGCTGACCTGGCGTGAAGTCAGCGGCGGGGCGACGTTGTACAGCTTTACCGTGACCCGCATCGCGACCCTGCCGGACTTCGCCGATGAAATGCCGCAGATGCTGGCGGTGATCGAACTGGATCAGGGCGTGCGGATCAACAGCAACCTGGTGGGCCTGGACGAGTCCGAAGTGACCATCGGCATGCGCCTGCAACCGGTGTTTGCCGAGGTCGATGGCAAGGGCGCGCGATTGCTGCGCTTCACCGGGATGGACAAGGATCCTGTGGCCTTGAAGGCGCTGCGGACTGTCGAGCAGCCGGTTGTACAAGAAGCAGTGGCCGTGCGCCAGATCGCGCTGGACGACGAGGCGGCATTGCAGTCACTGGTCAGTGAAGACTTCAGCCCGTGGAGCAATCAGGTGGTGGTGGATCAGGCCTTGATCGACACCTTTGCCCAGCTGTCGGGTGATGACTACTGGATCCACACCGACCCTGAACGTGCGCGCAAGCAAAGCCCGTTTGGCGGCACCATCGCCCATGGTGCCCTGGTGCAGATCCTGCAATCGCGGATGAAGCTGAACCTGGGGTACGAGATCACCGGCTTCAGCAACATGGTCAACTACGGTTCGGACCGCCTGCGCTTCCCGGCGCCGGTACCTGCGGGTTCGACGATCCATGCGCGGGCGCGGGTCAAGCGTGTGGAGCGGGTCAAGAGCGGTATGCAGCTGACGCTGGAGCTCAACACCCATGTGCTGGGCAGCGAGCGGCCTTCGGTGATCAATGAGCTGGTGATTTTGTACATGTGATCCCTTGTTCAAATGTGGGAGCGGGCTTGCTCGCGATGGCATCACCGCGGTTGCCTGTCAGGCCGCGTAGATC
>JBILYW010000241.1:0-5726 GCA_044377555.1 Pseudomonas sp. | reverse complement strand
TGATATTCAGCTTGCTGCGATCAATCGAGCCCAGCGGTGCATCGAGCCCCAATCGGGTTTTGCAGTAGTGCGCATCCTCCCAGGCCTTCAAGGTGCACAACACCTGGGCGGCAAAGGCTTCGTGAATTTCGTAGTAGTCAAAGTCCTGCAAGGTCAGGCCATTACGCGCCAACAACCGTGGGACGGCATACACCGGGGCCATCAGCAGGCCTTCAGCGCCATGCACGAAATCCACCGCTGCCGTTTCTGCATCGCGAAAGTACGCCAACACCGGCAAGCCGCGCTCCCGGGCCCATTCTTCGCTGCCCAGCAACACCACTGACGCGCCATCGGTCAGCGGGGTGGAGTTGCCCGCCGTCAGCGTGCCCTTGGCACTGCGCTCGAACACCGGTTTAAGGGCTGCCAGTTTCTCCAGGGTCAGGTCGGCACGCAGGTTGTTGTCGCGGCTCAGGCCCATGAACGGTGTGATCAAGTCATCTTCCCAACCCGCGTGATACGCCGCTGTCAGGGCCTGATGACTGTGCAGGGCAAACTCATCCTGCTCAACCCGGGGGATGTCCCAGGCCTGCGCCATCAACTCGCAGTGCTGGCCCATCGACAGACCGGTGCGCGGCTCGCCATTGCGCGGAAACTCCGGTTTCAGGAAGCCCGGGCGCAGTTGCAGCAAGGCTTTGAGCTTGTCCACAGGGGCCTTGGTGCGATTGAACTGCAGCAGCCATTTGCGCAGCCCGTCATTCAGGCCGATCGGCGCATCTGAAGTTGTATCGACACCGCCTGCAATCGCGCAGTCAATCTGCCCCAGGGCTATTTTATTGGCCACCAGCACAACGGCCTCAAGGCCAGTGCCGCACGCTTGCTGCAAGTCATAGGCCGGAGTCTGCGGCGACAAGCGCGAGCCCAGCACGCACTCGCGGGTCAGGCTGAAGTCCCGCGAATCCTTGAGCACGGCCCCGGCCACCACCTCGCCCATGCGCAGCCCATGCAGGTTGTAACGCTCGATCAACCCCTCCAGTGCAGCCGTCAACATCGCCTGATTACTGGCGCTCGCATACGACCCGTTGGAACGGGCAAATGGAATTCGATTACCGCCAATAATGGCAACACGACGCAGACTCATACGATTCCCCCTATTCTCTTTAATCCACTAATCGTTACTAGGGTCTGTTGACGTTTGGTTGTGGCTGCGCCGCTGGGTCACAACCAAACGTCAACAGACCCTAGCGTAGGCCATATCGCTGATAACGAACGACCACGGCATGTTTGTGGTCAACCCTTTGAACCCCATCTGTCGGAGAGTGTTCCATGTCAGACCGTTATATCGACTTCGTCAACTCATCCCTCGGCCAGCGCCTGGTCGGCGCGTTGGGGTTGCCGTCACCGGGCAGACTGGAACGCTGGCAAGCCGGGCGTCTGCGCCCCGTCGAAGGCCCGCTGCTGATTGGCGGCGGCCCGCTGGCTGAACAGGTCAACCGGTTTGCCAGCAAACTCACCGACGCCGTGTTCAGCTATGGCGCCGAACCGTTGATCGCCACGCCATGGATTCCTGGCCAGGGGCCCAAACTCAAGGCCGTGGTCTTCGACGCCAGCACGTTGCTGCACACCGACCAGCTCAAGCAACTGCGCGAATTTTTCCAGCCGCTGCTGCGCAATCTGGAACACAGCGCGCACCTGGTGATTCTGGGCCGCGCACCCGAAACATTAAGTGACCCTTTTGCCGCCAGCGCCCAGCGTGCGCTTGAGGGTTTCAGCCGCTCACTGGCCAAAGAGCTGCGCAACGCCAGCACCCTGCAACTGCTGTATGTCGGCGAAGGGGCCGAAGAGCAACTTGAAGGGGCGCTGCGGTTTTTCCTCTCGCCTAAAAGTGCGTTTATCAGCGGCCAAGTGCTGCGTCTTACAGCCTGCGACGCCCAGGTACAGGACTGGACGCGACCTCTGGCCGGGCGCAAGGCACTGGTCACCGGGGCGGCTCGCGGGATTGGTGCCGCGATCGCCGAAACCTTGGCCCGGGATGGCGCCGAGCTGATCCTGCTCGATGTGCCCTCGGCCAAAAGTGACCTTGATGCGCTGGCCGCACGCCTGGGCGGGCACAGCATCGCGCTGGATATCTGCGCCGCTGACGCCGCCGGGCAACTGATCGGGCAACTGGCCGACGGCGTCGATATCGTGGTTCACAACGCCGGCATCACCCGCGACAAAACCCTGGCCAATATGACGCCCGAGTTCTGGGACGCAGTACTGGCCGTCAACCTCAACGCCCCGCAGGTGCTGACCAAGGCCCTGCTCGACAGCGGCACCCTGCGCGATAACGGCCGGGTGATTCTGCTCGCATCCATCAGCGGCATCGCCGGCAATCGCGGGCAGACCAACTACGCCGCCAGCAAGGCCGGGCTGATTGGCCTGGCCCAGGCCTGGGCACCATTGCTGGGCGAGCGCGGCATCAGCATCAACGCCGTGGCCCCGGGCTTTATCGAAACCCAAATGACTGCGCATATCCCCTTTGCCCTGCGCGAAGCCGGGCGGCGCATGAGCTCATTGGGTCAGGGCGGCCTGCCGCAGGACGTTGCCGAAGCCGTGGCCTGGCTCGGTCAACCGGGCTCGGGCGCCGTCAGCGGGCAAGCGCTGCGAGTGTGCGGGCAAAGTATTTTGGGAGCATGAACCATGACCACACAGTGGCTTGACCTCGACACCCCCCCGAACTTGCCCGCGCTCTATGCTCACGCCGCGGCCCGACGCAAAATCACCGGCAGCACCTTGCCGGAACAGGGCTTGCGCTGCCAGGTCGAGGTTGAGGCCAAGCCACTGGCGGCTTTCAGGGATGCATGCGAGCTGGTGCCGAGCCCATTGCTGCCGCCTACTTATCCCCATGTCCTGGCCTTCGGGCTGCAAATGCAATTACTGACGGGCAAGGAGTTCCCTTTCCCGCTGCTCGGGTTGATCCATCTGACTAACCGGATTCGGATACTGCGCCCCATGGGGGGCGTGACGCAGCTGCGCATCGGGGTGTTTGTGCACAACCTGCAAAAACACGCCAAGGGAGCCACCTTTGAGATGGTCACCCGGGTGGACGATCTGCTCGGCCCGCTGTGGGAGGCTGAAAGCACGCTGCTGTGCAAAGGCGTCGAACTACCGGGGCCGGTGTCCGAGCCCCCGTCGCCTGCGCCGGTTGCGCTGAACGAACTGACCCGCTGGTATGCCCCGGCCGGCATTGGCCGCCAGTACGCCAGAGTGTCGGGCGACTACAACCCCATCCACCTCAGTGCTGCCAGCGCCAGGCTGTTTGGCCTGCCCAGTGCCATCGCCCACGGCCTGTGGATAAAAGCCCGCGCCCTCGCGGCCCTGACTTCGCACCTGCCGGCCGCCAATGTCGAGGTTTTCGTGGCCTTTAAAAAGCCGGTACGCCTGCCCGGCGAAGTGATCCTGCTGGCCAGCGCGCCGGGCTCCAGCGGCGACTTTCAAGTTAACGGGCCGGGCGATCTCGTCCACCTCATCGGCAACTGGCGACCGATCTGCTGAACCGACACGCCCCCTGTAACCGCTGAGGAGCGCAGCGAGGCTGCGGCTACAACGTATTGCGTGCCAGACCCGCATGAGTTCTATGCCTTTCACTTGCACCAATGCCCGTTCAGTCGCAAGCTTTGCGCCTTCTGGAGAGCACGCCCGCAATGAATCTTGATGAACTGACCCAGCGCATGCATCGCATCCGCGATAACAACGACTGGAAGCAATTCCACAGCCCGAAAAACCTGGCCATGGCTGCCAGTGTCGAGATGGCCGAACTGGTGGAAATCTTTCAGTGGTTGAGCGAAGACCAATCCCGCCAGCTCCCCGCCGACAAACTCGCCCACGCCGGGCAGGAAGTGGGCGATATCGTGCTGTATCTCGTGTTGCTGTGCGCCGAACTGGGCCTGGACATGAACGACGTAGTGCGCAACAAACTGGCCGACAATGAAAGGCGTTTCAGCAAATGAGTGACCGTCACTTCGACCAACTGGCCACCCGCTTCGCCGAGAAGATCTACGGCGGCGCCAAGGGTGCCATTCGTCTGGCCGTGCTTCAGGCCGACCTCAAGGAATCATTGCCACAACGCCCGTTGCGGGTGCTGGATATCGGTGCCGGGCTGGGCCATATGTCTTTGTGGCTGGCACAGCAGGGGCACGACGTGACCCTGGCAGAACCGGCCGCGCCGATGCTGGAAGGTGCCCGCCAGCGCTTTGCCGAGGCAGGCCAGACGGCCACCTTTATCCAGGCACCCTGGCAGGAATTGCTGGGCCAGCTGACCGAGCCCTATGACCTGGTGCTGTGCCACGCCGTGCTGGAATGGCTGGCCGAGCCCCACGCGATCCTGCCGGTGCTGCATCAACTGACCGCCAAAAACGGCTGGTTGTCCCTGGCGTTTTACAACCGCGACGCGCTGATCTATCGCAACCTGCTCAAGGGCCACTTCCGCAAGATGCGCAAGAACGACATGGCCGGCGAAAAGCAGAGCCTCACCCCGCAACAGCCCCTGGACCCGCGGGAACTGGCCACGGCCATGGAAGGCCTGTGGCAGGTCGAAACCCGGAGCGGCGTGCGGGTGTTTCACGACTACATGCCAGTGGAGTTTCAGGCTCGTGTCGAACTTGAAGCACTGGTTGAAATGGAACTGGCCCACCGTCGCCATCCTGCCTTTGCCGGGTTGGGACGTTACCTGCATTGGGTGTGCCGCCCGGTTTAAATCGCCCTGCGGGGGAGAACATCATGTATCGCCGCGTTGCCTTAATCGTTCTAAGCCTGGGGCTGGGCGCCTGCCAAAGCCCCAACCCTTACACCCCAAGCGCCATGCCGATGCCACCGGCCCCGGCACAGGCGGCCAACACCCTGGATTTGAGTGCCTACCCGGCACCGCCACGGGACTACGGGCGCTACCAGAGCTGGGCCTGGCTCAACAATCGCCTGCCGGTGGGCACCGCCTGGGCCGACTCGGCACAAATCGCCGAAGCCGTGAGCAATGCCCTGGACCAGCGCGGTTTACGCCCGGTACAGCCCGACCGTCCGGCTGATCTGTGGGTCAGTGCTGATTTGCATACCGAAAAACGCTTGCGCCAGGTACAGGACGACTATGGTTATGGAGCAGGCTATGGAAGCGGCTACGGCCGTTACGGCAACCAGTACGGAATGTATAACTCTGTACCCGTGGTACGCACGTACGAGGTTGAAGTCATGGTGGTTCGACTCAACCTGTATGACGGCAAGACCGGCCAACCGGTGTGGAGCTCAAGTGCAGAAACCAGCAGTAAAGGCAGCCTGAGCGAACGCAGTGACGCCCTGCGCGAATCACTGAACAAGGCGGTGCAGGCTTATCCTCCTCATTAAGCCTCGATATTGAAGTGGAGCAATCATCATGCTACGTCGCATTGCATTACTGGGTCTGGCCCTGATGCTCAGTGCCTGCGAAACCATGCAGGTCACTCACGACTACAACCCGGCTGTCGATTTTGCCAAGTTCCAGTCCTGGGCCTGGAAAGACCCTGCCGTGCAGTATCAGCCCAATAATCCGATGCTCAGAAGCGACCTGACCGAGCAGCGGATCATCCAGGCCGTGGGCAGCCAGCTGGACCAGCGCGGCTTGCGCCCGGTAGCAGCAGGCAGCAAGCCGGACTTGCTGGTGCAAGCCTGGCTGATCGTGGCCAACCGTCAGGAGCAGGTGGTCACCCACTACGGCTACGGCGGCCCCTGGGGCGGACCAT
>JBILYW010000240.1:0-5739 GCA_044377555.1 Pseudomonas sp. | reverse complement strand
GGCAGTTGGGGCTGGAGCTTCTGGTGCGGGTCGGGCATGTGGCCAAACCCAGTCTGGCCTGCATGGACTTGCTGCCAAGGGCGCGATGTATCGTCAATGAAGTGGCCCTTCTGGCAGGTGACGTCGACAACCAAGGCCTGACCGGCCCCTTGCGCATCGGCGCTATTTCAACGGTACTCACGGGGCTTCTGCCTCAGGCCTTGCGCAGCCTGACCCGCTCAACCCCCCAGCTAAAACCGGTAATCATTCCAGGTACGTCGCGTTCGCTGTATCAGGCGCTGGAGGCCAACGAGCTGGATGCCGCGATAGTGGTCGCGCCGCCGTTTGCGCTGACCAAAACCTTCGACGCCGTGTTGCTGCGCAAGGAGCCCTTAGTGTTTATCTCCAACGAGCAGTCTTCGCTGGGCATCGACGCACGCCTGCAAAGCTGTCCGTATATTCAATATGACCCCGATGCCTGGGGAGGCCGTCATGCCGTCCAGTACCTGCAAGACCAGGGCCTGACGCCCGCCGCCCTGCTGGATCTGGATGCATTGGAAACCATCGCCCTGCTGACCTCGGAAGGGCTGGGGGTCAGTCTGGTGCCTTGCTGGTCGGGGATTGAGCGCTGGATGGGCAGTTGTGAGGTGGAGCCCGTGGGTGATCAACGTTATGACCGGGAGATCGTGCTGATCAGCCATGCACAAGGGGCAAGGGGGCGAATGGTTGAGGCGTTGAAGCTGGCGCTGCAGGAGAAGACGCAGTAACCGGATCGGTGGGCGCCGGCTTGCTCGCGATGCAGGCGCCGCGGTCCGCGTCGACACTATCGCGAGCAAGCCCGCTCCCACAGGTACAGAGCCAGGCTCAGCCCTTGTGCATCTTGCTCATCAACTCGGCCTCGGCCTGGGTCAAACCGCAAGACTGGGTCAGTTCATCGACGCTGGCGCCCATGCTCACCAAACGCGCTGCCTGGTTGAATGACAGGCTGGTAGGGTCGCGCTGTTCGAGCTGGGTCAGCTTCTCGGGCAGCGGTGCCACCACGGCGCGCAACTCGTGCAGGTCTTCACCCATTTGCACATTGCCGTTCTGGTAAGTGTCCAGGCGCCGCGCCAGCTCCCTGAGGCGCCGGTCACGCTGTTCATCGCCCGCGGCCTGCTGCGCCGCCAGCACGCGCTGGCGGCGTATGTGGCTGACCAACAGCCACAGGGTCACGGCCCACAACAGGCCCAGAACGATTACCGCCACCTCAAGGATCAATCAGATGCTCTCCAGATCCGACCACTCTTCTTCGGTCATCATTTTGTCCAGTTCAACCAGAATCAGCAGCTCGCCGTTCTTGTTGCAGACGCCCTGGATAAACTTGGCTGACTCGTCATTGCCCACATTAGGCGCCGTTTCGATTTCCGACTGACGCAGGTAAACCACTTCGGCCACGCTGTCGACCAGAATCCCGACTACTTGCTTGTCCGCTTCGATGATGACGATGCGCGAATTGTCGGTGATTTCGGCACCGTACAAGCCAAAGCACTGGCGCGTGTCGATGACCGTCACCACGTTGCCGCGCAGGTTGATAATGCCCAGCACATAAGCCGGCGCACCCGGGACCGGGGCGATCTCGGTGTAACGCAGCACTTCCTGCACCTGCATCACGTTGATGCCGTAGGTCTCGTTGTCCAGCTTGAAGGTAACCCATTGCAGGATCGGATCTTCCAAACCCTGTGCCGCTGACTGTTTCATACCCCAAACCCCTGACTGAAATACTGCTGAATGCTGAAAACTGGCGGCTCACCCTTACAGGCGAACATCAACCACACGTGTTCTTATGCCTTGCCCTTGGCGATCAGTTCCGCCAGCTGCGCCACGTCCAGCAATGCACACATATGTTCGATCACTGTGCCTGCCAGCCACGGTCGCTGCCCACGCTGGGAGCGCCACTTGATTTCGTTCGGGTGCAGGCGCAACGAACGGCTGACCTGATGCACCGCCAGCCCCCATTCGTAACCCTGCACTGAAATGACGTATTGCAGGCCTTCGCGAAAATCATCGCGATAGCGCTCGGGCATCACCCAGCGCGCAGTGTCCAGCACGTTGAGCTTGCCGCCCTGGCTCGGCAGCATCCCGAGAAACCAGTCCGGCTGACCGAACAGCGGGATCAACTCGCGCCCGGCCAGTGAATAGATCGAACCCAGGCACACCAATGGCACCGCCAGGGTCAGCCCGGCCACGTCGAACAACAGGCATTCGAAAGGCTCGGCAGCCCACGCCGGGCGGCCATCATCCGGGATCGGCAGATGAGCCCCCGGCGCACTCGGCCGATGAACTTCCACCAGCGGATGGGCCAGCGCTTCTGCAGGCACACCCACTTGCGACAGCTCTACCGGCATCGCCAGGGGCGCCTCATCAGGGGCGGGCTGTTCCAGCTCGGGCGCTGCGGGCTCAGCCGATTCCAGCGCTTGCGTTGCATCGAACAGCAAGTCGTCGAGGTACGACTGCAACGCCACTTGCGATCGGTTGGAAAGTGCTACCGGCTGCGTCATAAAGTGCCCCACTCAACAGCCTCGCGACAGAGACCTGTAGACGTTATCGGCCACACGCGGCCGATACTTGAATACCCGCCCACCTCAAGCCACCTGCGGTGCAAGCTGACGGGTCAATACGTGCTTGAGCAGCGCGCGATAGGCGATAACCCCCCGGGTTTTGTCATCGAACTGCGAAGGTGTCTGGCCTGCACGGCTGGCATCGCGCAACCGGGTATCGACCGGGATAAACCCCTGCCACAGGGTGTCGGGATACACGTCGCGCAACACCCGCAAGGTGCTCATCGAAGCCTGGGTGCGACGGTCGAACAGGGTCGGCACGATGCAGAACGGCAACGCCTGCGCACGGGAGCGGTTGATCATGCGCAAAGTGTGAACCATGCGCTCCAGGCCCTTGAGCGCCAGATGCTCGGTTTGCACCGGAATGACCAGCTGCTGGCTGGCCGCCAATGCGTTGACCATCAGCACACCCAGAATCGGCGGGCTGTCGATGATCGCGTAGTCGTAGTCCTGCCACAGTTGCGCCAGGCTGCGCGCAATCACCAGGCCCAGGCCACTTTGCCCCGGTGCCTGACGCTCCAGGGTCGCCAGGGCGGTGGTCGCCGGCAGCAAGGCAATCTTTTCGTGGCTGGTGGGCAACAGCAATTGCGCAGCCAGACCTTCCGGCACCTGGCCCTGATGCAGAAACAGGTCGTAGACGCTGTGTTCCAGGCCATCGGGGTCATACCCGAAGTAACTGGTCATGGAGCCGTGCGGGTCGAGATCGACTATCACCACACGCTTGCCCGCCTCTGCCAGCAAACCGGCCAGAGCGATGGATGTGGTGGTCTTGCCGACCCCACCTTTTTGATTGGCTACTGCCCAGACTCTCATTCAGTTGTTCCTCCCGGCTGCATGCGTGCCGGCCGAGACTATAGGGTGGGTGACGGGGAATTGACGGCATCCCCACGAACCAGTGGCTGTGCCTGTGGCGGTGCAGTTTGTGTGCCAGCACGCCTGAGGGCGGCATCGGGTGTTGCGTTGGCGGTTCCCGTACCGGTCAGGCTGCGTCGCACCTCAAGGTTGCGCGACACCACCAGCACCACCCGACGATTGAGCGCGCGCCCCTCTGGCGTAGCGTTATTGGCCACCGGCTGAAACTCGCCGTAGCCCACCGACGCCATACGCCCGGGGTTAACGCCCTGCATCGCCAGCATGCGCACAATGCTCGCCGAACGCGCCGACGACAGCTCCCAGTTGGTCGGGTATTGCGCAGTACGAATAGGCAGATCGTCAGTAAAACCTTCGACATGGATCGGGTTGGCGAACGGCTTGAGGATCGCTGCCACCTTGTCGATGATGTTGAACGCCGCATTGCTCGGCATCGCGTCGCCGCTGCCGAACAACAGGCTGGAATTGAGTTCGATCTCCACCCACAGTTCATTGCCGCGCACTGTCAATTGCCTGGACGCGATCAAGTCGCCAAAGGCGTTGGTGATGTCATCGGCAATGGTTTTGAGCGGGTCATCGGGCACTTGCCCGAGGCCGGCATCGGTATGTTCACTGTCCTTGATCAACGGCTCGGCAGGCTGGATCGTCAGCGGGCGCTCTTCGCCGATGGGGATCGGTTTGATGCTGCGCTCGCTGTCATTGAACACCCCCACCAGCGCCTGGGAGATCACCTTGTACTTGCCTTCGTTGATCGATGAGATCGAGTACATGACCACGAAGAAGGCAAACAGCAAGGTGATGAAGTCTGCGTAGGACACCAGCCAACGTTCGTGATTGACGTGCTCATCCGCGGGACGACGGCGCCGGCTCATAATTAACCCGTAAAGCCCTGGAGCTTGAGTTCGATGGAGCGCGGATTTTCGCCTTCGGCAATCGACAGGATGCCTTCGAGCAACATCTCGCGGTACAGCGACTGGCGCATGGCAATCGCCTTGAGTTTGCTGGCTATGGGCAGCAACACCAGGTTGGCACTGGCCACCCCGTAAATGGTCGCCACAAATGCCACGGCAATGCCGTTGCCCAGTTGCGCCGGGTCGGCCAGGTTGCCCATCACATGGATCAGCCCCATGACCGCACCGATAATGCCGATGGTTGGCGCATAGCCGCCCATGCTTTCAAACACTTTGGCGGCTTCGATATCCCGGCTTTCCTGGGTCATGTAATCGACTTCCAGCACGCTGCGAATGGCCTGGGGTTCAACCCCGTCGACCAGCAATTGCAGGCCCTTGCGCGAATAGTTGTCGGGTTCGGTGTCGGCCACCCCTTCCAGGCCCAGCAAGCCTTCCTTGCGCGCCGTCAGGCTCCAGTTGACGACACGGTCAATGCCGCCCGCCATGTCGATACGCGGCGGGAACAGAATCCAGACCACGGTGTGCATCGCCCGCTTGAATGCGCTCATGGGCGACTGCAACAACGCAGCCCCCACGGTGCCGCCCAGCACGATCAACGCCGCCGGGCCATTGGCCAGGGCGCCCAGATGGCCGCCCTCCAGGTAGTTGCCGCCGATAATCGCGACAAACGCCATGATGATGCCAATCAGGCTGAGCACGTCCATCAGTGGCAGGCCTCCACAAGGTGTTTGCCGATCTCGTCAAGGCTGTACACCGCATCCGCCAGGTTGGCTTTGACGATGGCCATGGGCATGCCGTAAATCACGCAACTGGCTTCATCCTGCGCCCAGACCTGGCTGCCGCCCTGCTTGAGCAGTCGCGCGCCTTCACGGCCGTCTGCGCCCATGCCGGTCAGGACCACCGCCAAAACTTTGTCACCGAAGGACTTGGCAGCAGAACCGAAGGTGATGTCCACACACGGCTTGTAGTTCAAACGCTCATCACCCGGCAGGATGCGTACCGCACCACGGCCATCGATCATCATTTGCTTGCCGCCCGGGGCCAGCAAAGCCAGGCCGGGGCGCAGAATATCGCCGTCTTCGGCTTCCTTGACGCTGATCCGGCACAGCTTGTCCAGACGCTCGGCAAACGCCTTGGTGAACGCGGCGGGCATGTGCTGCACCAGCACGATCGGGGCCGGGAAGTTGCCCGGCAACTGGGTCAATACCCGCTGCAAGGCGACCGGGCCGCCGGTCGAGGTGCCGATGGCCACCAGCCTGTAAGCCTTGCGTTTGGGCGCGGCAGAAGCTGACGTCGGTGCAGGCGCACCACGACTGGCAATGGGCGTGGTGCGCGCCGGGGGCGGCGAGACGGGCGGAGCGGATGGCACAAAGCCGCCTAGC
>JBILYW010000239.1:0-5740 GCA_044377555.1 Pseudomonas sp. | reverse complement strand
ATGGTGCGGAAACTCAAGATCGCTGCCGCCGCCATGAATATCAAAAGTCTCACCCAGGCAGCAGGTGGACATCACCGAGCACTCGATGTGCCAGCCCGGACGACCCGGCCCCCACGGCGATTCCCAACTCGGCTCGCCAGGCTTGACGCCTTTCCACAGCACGAAATCCAGCGGATCGTTCTTGGCTTCGTCGACTTCGATACGCGCACCGATGCGCAGATCTTCGATTTTCTTGCGCGACAGCTTGCCGTAACCCATGAACTTGGCGACGCGGTAATACACGTCACCGTTGCCCGGAGCATAGGCGTAACCCTTGTCGATCAAGGTCTGGATCATCGCGTGCATGCCGGGGATGTGATCCGTGGCACGGGGCTCCATATCCGGCTTGAGGATATTGAGCCGCGCCTCGTCTTCATGCATCGCCGCGATCATGCGCTCGGTCAGCGCCTCAAAAGGCTCGCCGTTCTCGCGGGCACGATTGATGATCTTGTCTTCAATATCGGTAATGTTGCGCACATAGGTCAGGTTGTAACCGCTGAAACGCAACCAGCGGGTTACCAGGTCAAAAGCAATCATGCTGCGACCATGGCCAATGTGGCAGTAGTCGTACACGGTCATGCCGCAGACGTACATCCGCACATTGTTGCCGTCCAGCGGCTTGAAAACTTCTTTGCTCTTGGTGAGCGTGTTGTAGATCGTAAGCACGGCTTGTTCCTTCAAAACTTGATCACTGGCCCCACGAGTCACGCAGGGTCACGGTACGGTTGAATACCGGACGACCGGGCTTCGAGTCCTTGATATCCGCGCAGAAGTAACCTTCGCGCTCGAACTGGAAACGGTCTTCCGGCTGTGCATTGCCCAGCGAAGGCTCAGCACGACAACCGCTCAGGACCTGCAGCGAGTCAGGGTTGATGTTTTCCAGGAAGCCTGCGCCATCCTCAGCCTTTTCAGGGTTTGGCGAGCGGAACAGACGATCATACAAACGCACTTCGCATTCAACGCTGGCAGCAGCCGGCACCCAGTGCACAACGCCTTTGACCTTGCGACCTTCCGGGTTTTTGCCCAGGGTTTCAGGGTCATACGAGCAACGCAGCTCAACGATATTGCCGTCAGCATCCTTGATCGCTTCATCAGCACGAATCACATAGCTGCCACGCAGGCGCACTTCGCCGCCGGGCTCAAGACGCTTGTAACCTTTTGGCGGCTCTTCCATGAAATCGTCACGATCGATGTAGATCTCACGAGCGAACGGCAGCACGCGCACACCCATGTCTTCTTTCGGGTGGCAAGGCAGCTGAAGGTTCTCGACCTTGTCTTCGGCGTAGTTGGTGATCACAACTTTCAACGGACGCAGCACGCACATGGCGCGCGGTGCGCTGTGGTCCAGATCGTCACGGATGCTGAATTCCAGCATGCCGAAGTCAACTACACCGTCAGAACGATTGGTGCCGACCATGTCGCAAAAGTTGCGGATCGACTTGGGCGTGTAACCACGGCGACGGAAACCCGACAGGGTCGACATGCGCGGGTCATCCCAGCCATTGACGTGCTTTTCATCGACCAGTTGCTTGAGCTTGCGCTTGCTGGTGATGGTGTAGTTCAGGTTCAGGCGGCTGAATTCGTACTGACGCGGGCGCGCCGGTACCGGCAGGCTGTCGAGGAACCATTCATACAGCGGGCGATGGCTTTCGAATTCCAGGGTGCAGATCGAATGGGTAATACCCTCGATCGCATCCGACTGACCATGGGTGAAGTCATAGTTCGGGTAGATGCACCACTTGTCACCGGTCTGGTGGTGATGGGCGTGGCGGATGCGGTACATGATCGGGTCGCGCAGGTTCATGTTCGGCGAAGCCATGTCGATCTTGGCCCGCAGTACGCACTTGCCGTCCTCGAACTCACCGGCCGTCATGCGGGCGAACAGGTCCAGGTTATCTTCGACACTGCGGTCGCGGAACGGGCTGTTCTTGCCTGGTTCGGTCAGGCTGCCGCGGTATTCCTTGGCCTGTTCCGGCGTCAGGTCGCAGACGTAGGCCTTGCCTTCCTTGATCAAGTAAATCGCCCATTCGTGCAACTGGTCGAAATACTGCGAGGCATAGCGCACTTCGCCAGACCACTCAAAGCCCAGCCATTTCACGTCGCTTTCGATCGCGTCGATGTATTCCTGGTCTTCTTTGGCCGGGTTGGTGTCGTCAAAACGCAGATGCGTTACGCCGCCGAACTCCTGAGCGAGCCCAAAGTTCACACAAATGGATTTGGCGTGGCCGATGTGCAGGTAACCGTTGGGCTCCGGCGGAAAGCGGGTCACGATCTGTGTGCATTTGCCCGAGTCTAGGTCCGCCTGAACGATTGGACGCAGGAAGTTAGCCGGGACAGCAGGGCCAGCCTTTGGATTCAGAGTGGGGTCGACAGTGGGCTTGCTCATAGGATCCTTGAACGTAACAGGGTGCGCGGCCTGGGTCGGCCGACTAAATCAAAGCGCCTATCATAGCCGATGCCGTCAAGTCCCTGACAGAGCAGGTGCTCAATCAAACCGATTGAAATGCCGGCTTTTAGTCCCCATATGGGAAAAACACCATCGAAATGCCGTGCGGGCACGCTAAACTCCGCCCGCGGCTGTATCTACCCAGCCAGCCTGGGGGATTGAGGTGTGTTCACCCCGCGCCCAGGCCCGACGAATTCTCTGATAGAGCGATAACGACCATGACCAAAGTAAAACTGAGCACCAACCACGGCGACATCGTGATCGAGCTGAACGCTGAAAAAGCACCGATCACCGTTGCCAACTTCATCGAATACGTAAAAGCCGGCCACTACGAAAACACTGTTTTCCACCGTGTAATCGGCAACTTCATGGTCCAGGGCGGCGGTTTCGAGCCAGGCATGAAAGAAAAGAAAGACAAGCGCCCAAGCATCCAGAACGAAGCTGACAACGGCCTGCCAAACGAGAAGTACACCGTGGCCATGGCTCGCACCATGGAGCCGCATTCGGCTTCCGCCCAGTTCTTCATCAACGTGGCTGACAACAGCTTCCTCAACCACAGCGGCAAAACCGCTCAGGGCTGGGGCTACGCCGTATTCGGCAAAGTCGTTGAAGGCCAGGACGTGGTAGACAAGATCAAAGGCGTTGCCACTACTTCCAAAGCCGGTCATCAAGACGTGCCGAAAGAAGACGTAATCGTCGAGAAAGCAGAGATCATTGAGTGATACTGCTGATTTCAGATTTGCATCTGGAAGAGGAGCGCCCGGACATAACCCGGGCGTTTCTGGATTTCCTGACCGGGCGTGCACGCTCGGCTCAGGCGCTATACATTTTGGGCGATTTTTTTGAAGCCTGGATTGGCGACGATGCGATGACGCCCTACCAGCGCTCGATCTGTGAAGCGCTGCGAACACTGAGCGATACCGGCACCCGGATTTTCCTGATGCACGGCAACCGCGACTTTTTGCTTGGCCAGGCCTTTTGTAAAGCGGCTGGCTGCACCCTGATCAAAGACCCCAGCGTCGTCGACTTCTACGGCGAGCCGGTACTGCTGATGCACGGCGACAGCCTGTGCACCCGCGATGAAGCCTATATGCGTCTGCGCCGCTACCTGCGCAACCCCGTCACGCTATGGATCTTGCGCCACCTGCCACTGAGCACACGCCATAAACTGGCGCGCAAGCTGCGCAGCGAAAGCCGCGCCCAGACCCGCATGAAAGCCAGCGACATCGTCGACGTGACCCCCGAGGAAGTCCCCCGGATCATGGCGCACTTCGGTGTACAGACCCTGATTCACGGCCATACCCACCGCCCCGCGATTCATCAATTGCAGATCGGCGAACACGCCGCCAAGCGCATTGTGCTCGGTGACTGGGACCGTCAAGGCTGGGTACTGCAAGTGGATGAGCACGGCATGCGACTTGAGCCGTTTGATTTCTTGCAGCCCGCCTCGCAGTAAAACCGTGGGAGCGCGCCTGCTCGCGAAGGTATCGGCGCAGTCAGATACTTTCGCGAGCAGGCGCGCTCCAACAAGGGGTTTGCAGGGCTCCAGCTTTAATGCCCGCTGGTCGCCGGCCCCGCCTTCGCTGCAAACGGCGGTTTGGCCAGCCAAACCAGCAAGATCAAGCCCATAAACAGCCAGCCCATCATCGTGAAGTAGTCCACGGTGGAGAGCATATAAGCCTGACTGGTCAGTATCTGGTCCATCTGCGCGTAGGCTGGCGTACTGGCACCGCCCAGACTTTCCAGGGCATGCCGGGTTACCGGATCATAGGCGCTGATGCTTTCACTCATGTAGGCATGATGCTGATCTGCCCGGCGAATCCAGATCCAGGTAGTCAGGGATGCAGCAAAACTCCCCCCCAGGGTTCGCAAGAACGTCGCCAGCCCCGCACCATCGGCGATTTGATGCGGCGGTAAATCCGACATCAAAATGGTCAAGGTCGGCATGAAGAACAATGCCACACCAATCCCCATAAACAGCTGTACCAGCGCAACGTGCTGGAAATCCACCTGATTGGTGAAGTCGGCTCGCATAAAGCAGCTCAGGCCAATCGCCAGAAAGGCCAGCCCGGCCAGCAAGCGCAAATCGAATTTATTTGCGTATTTGCCCACAAACGGCGACATCAAGACCGGCAAGATCCCGATCGGCGCCACAGCCAGCCCTGCCCAGGTGGCGGTGTACCCCATCTGCGTCTGCAACCACTGCGGCAGGATCAGGTTGATCCCGAAGAAACCCGCATACCCCAGCACCAGCACGATGGTGCCGATACGGAAGTTGCGGTGGGCAAACAGGCGCAAGTTGACGATCGGATGCTTGTCAGTCATTTCCCAGATGATAAAGGCTGCCAGCGCCACGACGGACAATGCGGTACCCAGCAAGATGAAGCTGGACTCGAACCAGTCCAGGTCGTTGCCCTTGTCGAGCACAATCTGCAACGCACCCACACCGATAATCAGGGTAATCAACCCCACGTAATCCATCGGCTGACGGGTAATCACCACCGGGCGCGCCTTCAGTTGCTGGCGAACCACCATCACCGCAAAGATGCCAATCGGGATGTTAATAAAGAAGATCCACGGCCAGCTGTAACTGTCCGTGATCCAGCCACCCAGAATGGGGCCCGCAATGGGCGCGACCACCGTGACCATCGCCAGCAATGCCAATGCCATCCCCCGTTTGGCAGGGGGGTACACCGCGATCAGCAGAGTTTGCGTCATGGGATACAGCGGCCCGGCCACCAGGCCTTGCAGCACCCGAAACCCCACCAGCTCGGGCATGGAGGTCGAAATACCGCACAAAAAAGAAGCCAGCACGAACAGAACCGTGGCCCACAAAAACAGCTTCACTTCACCAAAGCGCCGGCTCAACCAGCCAGTCAAAGGCAAGGCAATCGCGTTACTCACAGCAAATGAGGTGATAACCCACGTGCCCTGCTCCGAACTCACCCCAAGGTTGCCAGAGATGGTGGGCAAGGCGACGTTGGCGATGGTGGTGTCGAGCACCTGCATGAAAGTCGCCAGCGACAGGCCAATAGTGGCCATTACCAGGCTGGGAGGGGTAAAAGACGCGTTTGTACTCATCGCAAATCCTTTAAAACCGGGTATGCAGCCCCGCCTGTGCAGCGGGGCTTATGGATTGGCGAATCAGCGTTGGGCGGCGATATTGCCTGGCGCAGCGCTGTTGCTGTCAATCAAACGCGTGATCATGGCTTCGGCATCCGCCAATTGCTGCGCGTACACATGGGTGGTGAACGA
>JBILYW010000238.1:0-5762 GCA_044377555.1 Pseudomonas sp. | reverse complement strand
AGGCCTGTCAGGGTGAACAGGTGCTGGCCAGCGCCCCGGTGGTGATTCTTGCGGGTGCCGCCGAGGTCAAGCGCTTCCCGGCCAGCAGCGGCTTGCCGCTCAAACGTATTCGCGGGCAAATCACCCAGCTGGTTGAAACGCCAGCCAGCGCCGTGCTGAAGACCGTGGTCTGTGCCGAGGGCTACGTCGCTCCCGGCCGTCTGGGCGAACATACGCTGGGAGCCAGCTTCGATTTCCATAACGAAGACCTGAGCACCACCCCCGAGGGGCATCAAGGCAACCTGGACTTGCTGCAGGAAATATCCCCGGACCTGGCCCAGCGCCTGGGTGACGAGCAGCTCGACCCGCATACCCTCAAGGGCTGGGCCGCGTTCCGTTGCACCAGCCCGGACTACCTGCCGATTGTCGGGCCGCTGTCCGACCCCGAGCAGTTCGCCAGCGCCTACGCCGTCTTGCGCAAGGATGCCCGCCAGGTACCTGACACACCCTGCCCGTGGCTGGGCGGTTTGTACGTCAACAGTGGTCACGGTTCACGCGGGCTGATCACGGCACCGCTGTCCGGCGAGTTGCTGGCGGCCTGGATCAACGATGAACCCCTGCCGCTTCCCAGAGTTGTCGCCGAAGCCTGCCACCCCAATCGCTTCGCCCTGAGAACGCTTGTCAAAGGGCTGTGATCCTTACCACGCCAGACGCCTGCGCAGCCATCAGGGCATTGATCTTGTCCAGACACCAGGCATCGACAACCGCTTCCATTTGCAGGCGAACGCTACTGACTTCACGCAAGTAACGTTCGCTGCTCATGTCTGGAGAACGCCTTAACAACTGATTCAAATTCTCGAAATAGGGCGCGACCAAGGCGTTGTAGTCCGTCTGATTGTGTGTGATCAGGTAGTTCTTCCAATACTGCTGGGTGCTGATAAACCTGCGCAATTCAATGGTATTTTCAGCCTGCTCGACCTCGGCCCTGGCCAGTTCCAGATCTTGCTCTGTGACCCCGGCCAGCACTCTGAAGGTCATGCTCCTGGGCTGCCCCGGCAAGTCAAGGGATTGGGCCAGACCTATGCGATAGGCCAGGTGTATCTCGAGTTCATCGGCATTCATTTCTCCCGCCTGCAGGCGCTGCAGATAACGCTCATTGGCAATCCTGGAGAGTTTATCGAGCCTGAACAGCCCCCTGGACAGGCTCAATAACTCTGCTTGTTCAGGCGAGGTCTTATATGAAATTCGCGCCAACTCCACTTGCACTTCCATATCACTGAAGGTGAGGGCCACGCTGTCCGTACAACTGCGCGGCGATGCCGCGATATCCAGCACGGCACTGCGTACAACACCATCGTCATGGGCCGCTTCGATCATTTCCCATACCCGCCGGCTTAAATCCTGACGCACACTCGTGGCGTCCGCCGTTGCAGTCAAACGGCTGATCACGACAAAAAAATCATCGGAGGCAGGGTCCGCTCGCAGGGTGTTCCAGAGGAATTCCCTGAGCTGGAGTTCATGGGTAGTAATACCTGCCGTCCAAAAATCGAAAGCCGCCGCTTCAGTCATCAACTCTTCGCTGTTGATCCCCATGCTGCTGCCACCTTGCATTGCATAGCGAGCCAAACGCAGGCGGCTGCCGGCCGACAAGGGGTTGCCGGTCAGCGACAGGTTTCGGGCCACGCTCGGGGTGGCCAGATACACATGCTCGGGGATTTCCGTAAGGCGGTTTTCCCGCAGATCGGCAGTTTCCAGCAACGGCCTTGAGATCAACCCTTGAGGCCACTCGGTAATCCAGGTTCGACGCACATAAATCCGGCGCAAAAATGCCAGGCCACGCAGATCCAGTTGCGGCCCTAACAGGTTGTCATTGAGATTAAGCACCTCAAGCTTGCTCAAGGAGTTCAAGATCGCTTGATTACCCGGGTTCAAAAACAACAAATTGTGCGCCACCGACAATCGCTTCAGGTTCGGCATGCGCTCCAGTTGAGAGGGCAAATGGACCATGCGGTTATTGTCCATTTCCAGTGAAACCAGCCCGGGAAAATGCTCGAGAAAAGCATTGGAAGAATCCCGGCAGCTCATATTGCTTAACTTCAGCTCCCTGATATGGCTGAAATCCGCCACTGCCGGCAGCGCAGGAAAACTTTCGATCCTGAAACCGTCCAGATTGAGCGAGTAGGTCTCATCCGGGCTGCCCCAGGGAATATGCTGCGGGTTCTTGCGCCAGCTGCGCTCGATCAAACCCGCAACCCAGAACCTGTTTTCCGGGTAGTCGTACATTGCATCGGTCAGGCCCGGCCCGGTCGGCGAGGTATTGATCCAGTCTTGCAGACTGTTCAATAGAGCCTTTCGCTGGCGTTTGCTCTCGCGCAATATGCTCAACGGTTCGGCACCCTGCGCGATCAGCCCGTCGAGGTACTCCAACACCTGCTCATCGTCAAAGTCGGGGTAGATCCGGCGCACCCGGCGCTGTAAAGCCCAGGAGTGCTCACCGGCTCCCAGCCCGCACAAGGGGTAACCCGTTCGCCCGTCGGCCAATACAACCGGCGCTTTGAAGGTTGGCTTGATCGGTTGCATACCCAGTACGCGCGCAGACTCCTTGCGCCCGGTTGCGGCCAGCTGCGCCAGTGCCGCATTGAACAGTGGTGCATCGGCCTGCGCGGTCAAACCCGTTGTCTGTCGCTCAAATGGGGTCAAGGATTGAAACAGGGCCGTCAACAAAGGTAACGGCCCGCCCGGTTCCAGCACATAAATCGAACCACGGGGCCGGTATCGCTGATAGCCCAGGGCAGTCCTGACCAGAACCCGTTTCCCGAAGGCCTCCTCGTTGCCCCATTTATGGATGACCGCGCCCAGCAACGAGTCTTCGCGAATCTCCAGGGCCGCCTGCGCAGACATACCGGCTAATTGCTCGAAATAATGCAACGCCAGCTTTTCGGTGTCCTGATTGGCCTGAGCGCTCAGGTAAAAGCCTTCGAGGGCACGATTGAGCCGCGCTTCTCGAACATACACCCGCGCCATCTCGGCCAACGCCACGGGCACCTTTGCCGTGTGCAACAAATCGCGCTGGCTCTGGGTGGCCGACTCGACCATGGTTTGCGCCACAGAGCGCGGCAAGCCCGGGAAAGCCCGTTCAATGGGCAGGGCATGGGGCGAAGTGGAGAGATCGAATTGACCGTAAAGACGATCGAAGACCGAGGCTCTGTGGTCGCGGGCATAGATACCCAGTATCTGCGCCAACCGCTGCGCCGGCTCCCCCGAAGGGTTCATCCTGTTACCCAATAACGCTCTGGTCTCGCTCTGCGACAACGCCCCCAGCACCGCCTCCAGCAACTTGCCCTGCTCAAGGACCCCCGGCGTCAGGTTGATGCGGGTAAACGTGCTGCCATAGTGCGCCAGGCTCTGCCCCGTAGCATCGACGATGGCCAGCCCTCTGCCCGCAGGCCAGTGCGGCAATGAGGGCAACAATTGCAATTGCAGATCGGCCCAGCGCTGAGCGCCATAGTGCTGGCCATTCATTTGCTCGATAAACGCCGTCAATTGCCTGTCGATCTCAAAGCGCTTGAGGCTGAGCCTCAGCAACGGCGGCGTCGGCAGGTTTTCGAGGTGAACCCGCCGCATCAGCCCTGGCGCGGTATCGGTCAATGCGCTGATATGCTCCAGCGTCTGCTCGTCGAGGGTCGCCGCCGGCCCGCCCAGGCGCCCCAGCAATGTCGCGCTGCCCTCCCATTCGAGCGGCAGCTCATGGGCATGCTGCCAGGCCCCTTGACGGTTATGCAGCAGTGCCGGCCTGAAGGCTGTTGCCCGCGTGGGGTGGGCAATACGCCATTGGCTGAGGCGGTGATCGAATTCAACGCGATAGTGTTTGCCATCCACTTCGACATAGTCGGCGCCGCGGTAACGGAAAAACCCCTGGGCGTCTGCCGTGTGGCGCATCTGGCCAGCGATTTTGTGCTCATAGTGTTGCAGCTGCTTGCCCCACAGCCTTGCGGCGCCGTCATCGCGAAGGATGGGGGCAAAACCCTCGAAGTGGTTTCGGGTAGCCTGACTGAGACGTCTGGCCGCCGCGCTCACCGCGACACTTCCCACCACAAAAGCTGCGTTGACCGCAATATCCCTGGCGACATTCAACAGATGCTCACGGGCGTGATCGACATCGCCTTGCGCCCAATCCTCCACCCCCTCATACACTTCCTTCAACATCTCGCCGATGGCCACCGCCAGCATCAGATCACCCAGCACCGGAACAAACAAGGCGGCCACATTGATCAATAACAACCCGGCATTTTTGTAGGTTTGCCAGCGTGCTTCACGTTCTTGCTCGTCCAGCACGCTCGTTGGCACCGCCAGCACTTGCGCATCGGCAAACATGTTCTTGAGTTGAACCGTGGTCAAATACTGCGCAGCACTCATCCCCAGTGGCGCCGCCGTCAGAAACAGTGCCTCGGGATGGGCATTGACCTTTTGCATAAACCCGGCGCGGGCCTTCAAAGCGACAAAGCGTGAAAAAAACGTGGCATAGGCCGGGTCACGCAGACGATGTTTCAACTCATCGGTAAACACCTGCAACGAACTGAACTCGAAAAAAGGCGCGCCAGGGTCATTGGGGATATACACGATCAGGCGTTGGGCGGGATGCAGCAACAGCGAGTCCGCAGAAAAAACCACCACCCCGTCGATCACGGTGTCGAGAAGCGACAATGAGCTGTGAAAAATCGGCTTGCCGTCCAGCTTCACCGACGCAGAAGAGGTGGCGTCGGAGGGCAATGCCAACACCGCCAGCAATGCCCGGTAGGCTGTCTCGTCGATTTTATTTTTGAGAAAGGCGATATGGGTATCCACTTCCATATCGAAGGTTTTCAGCTGCCGCAGATTCGCTTCCGTGGCCAGGTGTGTAGCGCCGGGGCTCAGCGTACCGGGCGCCGCGACCCCGAGAAAATGCTGCAAGTACGCTTGATATTTGCGCCCCAGATCCAGCCTGCGGCACAGCGCGGCGAACTCGTGGGGCAAGACCGCGCTGGGGCGCGCGGCATGCCCGCCATGGAGAATCCTGCTTTGCGGGTGAAAGCCCCCAGGCAGCACTTCAGCTTCCGAAAAATTCTGCAAGGCAGCCCATAACAGGGTTTTTGGCTCGTCGTGTACAGCGTTGCGACGCACCGTCATTAGCAGCGTGTTGTCGGTAATCACTTGTGTATGCACGGCGGCTAGAAAGTCGCGGTGAACATCCAGCGACGGTCCGAGTTCGTATATGACTTCGGCTGCCAGCAACGTCCCGCAATACGCCTCGACGCTTTGTAACTGAGCGAATTTCTTGCCGATCCGGCCATGCCATCCACGGCTTTGGGCCATGGCTGCATTCAACGCATCGATGATGCCGGGCGGCGCGTCCAACAGCCATCTGGGCATGTGGCTATGCACCAGTTCGAGCGGTTCCAGATCGCTGAACGTGCTCTGGCGGGCATCCAGCGCGGGGTAAAGGTGGGGGCGTGTCATATTCGGACTTCCAGGTAAGTGACCAAAACAAGTGCACCAACCTAGCGCCGCGCAAACGTGCAACACCCATACATAACTACCTGAAGCCAAAAACTGCGCGCCCATTGCAAGGGCTCGGCTAACAGACCTCTTGTAAGTTTTATTGAACGATCCGGGCCTGTGCCACTCGATAAAACACGGTCATTTATCGCGCCGCGGGTGCCATTAGCCCCGCGTCGCACGGGCTGGCGATGCCGCCAGGCGCTGCATCGCCCTTTAAAACCGGGCCCAAGCGCTACCGGGCGCCC
>JBILYW010000237.1:0-5800 GCA_044377555.1 Pseudomonas sp. | reverse complement strand
TTCAAGTGCTGCTGCGGGCTGGCCGTCAGATCCAGTGCTGCGATTTGCGCGCCCTTGGCATCCACACGCCCTTTGAGCAACAGGCTCACGGGGGCGTTTTCAGCCGGCAATATGGCGCTGCCGTTCAACTCGTAGCCGTCTTTGAGGTCACCTTTGGCCGTGAGCAGCAATTGATTGAGTTGCAGAGTGTCCGGCAGGTCGGGGCTGGCCTTGAACGGCTCGGCGGTGATTTTCAACTGTGCCGGAAGGTTGTCCGCCAGAGGCTGAAGCTCACCCGTCAGATGCGCATTGATGTAACCGCTGGTATCGGCCACAAGGTTCAGTGTGGTGCGCAGATTGCCCTCAACCTTGAGCGCCACCGCCAGGGGTTTGTCACCCGGCGCGGGCAGGCTGACATTGCCTTGCAAGGTGAGCGGCCAGTCGCCATTGGGCTGAAGCAGCCCGGACAACTCCACGCTCAGGTCTTCGCGCTCGACACTCACCGAGTCGATCTGCAAGCCCTTGGCGGTCCACTGCGCCGACATTTGCAGGCCCTTGAGCTGCTCGATGCCGTTGAACAGCACATTGCCAACCTTCACCACCCCGACTTCAATCGCCAGCGGCAACTTCAGGTCCGGCAGGCTGATCGGACCACTGCTGCTGTCTTCTCCCGGGGGGAATTGCAGGCTGACCTTATCGGCCTGCAACTGATCGATGCACAGGGTCATGCGCGTCAGGCACCCGGGTGACCAGGCAAAGATCGGCTTGCTCACCTCGACCCGGCTGGTGCCCTGCTCCCACAACAGGTGATCGGCACCCCACTGGCCGCCCAGGCGCCCGGCAAAGTTCTCCACCTGCAAGCCCGGCACCTGCCCCAGCACCCAACGGCTGCCCGCTTGCGTACCCAGAATGATGCCCACACTGACAACCACCAGCAGCACTAACGTCAACACCACCAGGCCCGCTATTTTCAAACCACGAATCACAGTTCTGGCCCCATGGAAAAGTGCAAACGAACACCGCCGTCATCGTCCAGCGCATGGGCCAGATCGAGACGTATCGGGCCGACCGGCGAGATCCAGCGGATACCCACGCCGACCCCGGTTTTCAAGCTTGGAAAGTCCAGCGTGTTGAATGCATTGCCCTGGTCGACAAAGGTCGCCCAGCGCCATTTTTCAGCAAACTGATATTGATACTCGAGGCTGCCGGCCAGCATGTAACGCCCACCGATACGGTCACCTTCCGAGTTTTTCGGTGACAGGCTCTGGTAGTCATAACCACGCACGCTCTGGTCGCCACCGGCGAAAAAGCGCAAGGACGGCGGGATCGACTTGTAGCCGTTGGTGGCGCTGCCGCCAAACTGGATCCGGCCCAGGAAACGGTGCTTGTCCCACAAGGTGGTCAAGGCCTTGAATTTCACATCGCCGTGGAACAGGTTGGTATCAGACAACAACCCTTCCTTGGCCACTTGCATGTCCGTGGTCACGCTGTAGCCGTGGCTGGGGTCGATACGGTTATCGCTGCGCAACACCGAATAGCTGACACCCGGCATCAGCAAGGTACTGAGGCCCGAGTCATCGCCCAGGCGATATTCTTCGTGCTGCCATTTAAGCGACACAATGCGCGTCCAGCCGTTATCCAGTTTGCTGTGCCACTCGGGGCCAACCGTGAGCAACTTGCTCAGGGTATCGGTGTTGGCAATTTCTTCGTTTTGATAGCCGGCAGCAAAACGCAGCTTGTCGGTCAGCGGCGGGTCCAGCGGGATGTCATACCAGGCGCCGACGTTCTGCTTGGGCTGGGAAATTTCAGATTCGAAACCATAGCTGTCACCGCGCGGGTTGTCCCAGTGTCGCGTCCAGCTGGCTTTACCGCGGGCACCGGTGTCGGTCGAATAACCCAGGCCCAGGGTCATGGTGCGCGGCTTGCGGGTTTCCAGATCAACATCGACCGGGATCACCTGCCCCACGGCGGTACTTGGCGCGGCATCAACCCGCACGATTTCAAAGTAGCCACTGCTTTGCAGGTTTTGATTGAGTTCGGCGACCAGTTCAGAGTCGTACGCAGTGCCGGGCTTAAAGGGCACCAGGCGATCCAGCAGGGTTTGGTCAAAGGGGGCATCGCCGGTAAAACTGACTTTGCCGAGCACGTAACGCGGCCCGCTTTCGTAGACCAGATTGATATCTGCAAACCCGCCTTTAGGGTCCACCAAAAGTTCGTGCCGGGTAAATTTGCCATTGAAAAAACCGTAGCGCAGGGCACGGTTCAGGATCATGCGCTTGGCATCTTCGTAGTTGCCCTGGTTGAGCACCGCGCCAGGTTTCAGGTCATCACTGGCGGGGATTTGAAAAGCCTTGAGCGAGGCGGCCGGGCCTTCGACACGCACATTGACGTTGCGCAGATGCACCGGTTCGCCGGGATCGATGCTCAATACCAGGCGCGGCGGATCGCCGGGTTTAACCTCGGCTTCTATGATGGGCTGGTAGTAACCCAAGGCCTGGGATGCTTTAAGGGCCTGCTCTTTCGCGCCACGCTGGAAGCGCAACAACGCTTTCTCGTCGCGATCGCCGAGGCTGCCGATATAGCCTTCCACATTGGCCTTGAGGGCGTTGTTTGCCGGCTTGACCTTGACCACCAGCTCGCTTTGGGCAAACGCCGCAAAACTGCTGAGCAGCAGGACAACACCACTGGTAAATCTTCCTGGAAACTTCATAGGCGCGGATGCTATCACGGGCAGGGGTACTCATAGAGCGCGCCAATGGGCAAAAAATCAGTGTTTAGGCCGTTGCAGTATCCACCGCCTGCGGATTGGCATGGAAAAACACATGCTCCACGACTGGCCCGATGGCGACCTCGCCGATTTCCACGTAGCCCTGACGTTTGTAAAACTCCAGGTAATGCGGGTTGCCAGTATCGAGCACCACGCCCTCGGAATGCTCGTCCTCGGCGCACCAGTTATGCACTGCTTCAAGCAACTGCTCACCGTAGTGCAACCCCTGAAATTCGGGATGAATACCCAGCAGCGGCAGCATATGCACAGCATCCCCCGGAACGCAGGCCTGCACCGCCTGGTGATAATCCAGATAACGCCGCGTGCAGTTCAAGCCGGTACTGAGCAACATGCGCAGCTGCCAGGCCCAACTTTCGGTAATCCCCAGACGCCGTTGCGGTGGCGCAATCAGGGCAATGCCCACCAGCCGGTCATTGACCAGCAACCCCAATGCGGGCAAATCCTGAAAAAAATGCTGCCTGACCAGTTCCCGCACCGTAGCGCGAACCCGTTGCTCATAACCGCTGCGATCGGCATTAAACAAAAAGCGATACGTCGGCTCATGGCGATAAGCCTGATACAGCAAGGAGCGTGCTTCTCTTGAATAACCACTGTCGAGCAGCTGGATCTGACTGGTGGCGTTCGACGTTTGCGTCATGCGGTCAACCTCCCGGGCGCGGCCTGGATAGCGGCGCTTGTAGTGCGTACGAACCCCCGAGTGCCACAACAGTTCAATCGTGGCCAAGTGCATCCTACGTTAGCAGTGCATTTGCCCCACTGCACGCTGGCCGCTGACGCGTCAGTCCGCTAGCATCACAGTTTTGCTCAGGACTGCCCGCCCATGAAAATCGTTTCATTCAACATCAACGGCCTGCGCGCACGGCCGCATCAGCTGGCAGCGCTGATCGAGAAACACCAGCCTGACGTGATCGGCCTCCAGGAAACCAAGGTCCATGACGACCAGTTCCCCCTCGCCGACATTGAAGCGCTGGGCTATCACGTGCACTTTCATGGCCAAAAAGGCCATTACGGTGTTGCCCTGCTCTCGCGTCAGGCGCCGCTGGAGCTGCACAAGGGTTTTGCCACCGACGAAGAAGACGCCCAGCGGCGTTTTATCTGGGGCACATTCGCTGACGAAAATGGCCAGCCCGTGACCATCATGAATGGTTACTTCCCACAGGGCGAAAGCCGCGACCACCCTACCAAGTTCCCGGCCAAGCAGCGCTTCTACAGCGACCTGCAGCAGTTGCTGGAAAGCCAGTTCAGCAACGAACAACCGCTGGTGGTGATGGGCGACATCAATATCTCCCCGCAGGACTGCGACATCGGCATTGGCCCGGACAACGCCAAGCGCTGGCTGAAAACCGGCAAGTGCAGCTTCTTGCCGGAAGAGCGTGAGTGGCTGGAGCGTCTCAAGGGCTGGGGGCTGGTTGACAGCTTTCGCTACCTGCACCCGGACGTGGCCGACCGTTTCAGCTGGTTCGATTACCGCAGCCGTGGCTTTGAAGACGTGCCCAAGCGGGGCCTGCGCATTGACGTGATCCTCGCCTCACAAGGGCTGGTGCCACGCATCAAGGCGGCAGGCGTCGACTACGACCTGCGCGGCATGGAAAAACCGTCAGACCATGCACCGATCTGGCTGGAATTGAGCTGATCTGAGGGTGGGAGCGGGCTGTCATTGGTTTGAAACCTTTCTGACTTAAATTGCAGACATTTCTATGGCTCCAGGAAGGTGCCCGCTGATGCTGCGCTTTATGTCGTTGACCCTGTTCTGCACCCTGGCCAGTCCGGCCATGGCTGCCGACTTGCGGATACAGGGCTCGAACACCATCGGTGCCAACCTCGGCCCGGCGCTGGTGACGGCCATGCTGGCCGAGCAAGGCCTGCACGATATCCACAGCGTCCCGGTCATCCCCCCCAACGAACACAGCATTGTCGGCACCAACGCCCAGGGCCAGCAGATCCGTGTGGATGTCGCAGCCCACGGCTCGGGCACCGGTTTCACGGCTCTTGCCGCCGGGCAGGCCGATCTGGTGGCCTCATCGCGGCCGATCAAGGACCGCGAACTGGTCGACCTCGAACGCCTCGGCGACCTGAAAAGCCCTGACGCCGAGCAGGTAATCGCCATCGACGGCCTGGCGATCATTCTTCACCCGCGCAACCCGCTGAACCAGCTCAACACTGAACAACTGGCACAGATTTTCAGCGGCCAGATCAGCCGCTGGGAGCAACTGGGCGGTATCGGCGGCACGATCCGTTTGTATGCCCGCGATGACCAGTCCGGCACCTGGGACACCTTCAGAGAGCTGGTCCTGAGCCGCAGCGGGCATCCCTTGAGCAGCACCGCGCAACGCTTCGAATCCAGCGAACAACTGTCGGATGCCGTCAGCCACGACCCGCAAGCCATCGGTTTTATCGGCCTGCCTTACATCCGCGAAGCCAAAGCCGTGGCCATTGTCAACGGCGCATCGCAGCCGATGTTGCCACTCACCAGCCTGATCGCCAGCGAGGACTACCCCTTGTCGCGGCGGCTGTTCTTTTACCTGCCGCCCGCCACGAACAATCCTTGGGCCAAGGCACTGGTGACCTTCACCCAAAGCCCTCAAGGCCAGGCCATCGTCGCGCGAAACGGCTTTGTCGCCCAAAGCGTACAGGCGGGCAGCGTCCTTGCAGGCGCACATATGCCCCAGGAGTATCAGGCGCTGACCAAAGAGGCGCAGCGTCTGTCCGTGAATTTTCGTTTTGAGGAAGGCAGTGCTTCGCTGGACAACAAGGCACGTCAGGACTTGCTGCGGGTGGTCGACTACCTGAGCGCCAACGACAAGCTCGACAGGCAGGTAACGCTGGTGGGTTTTGGTGACGCCAAGGATGACCCGGAGCGCGCGCAACTATTGTCAAAATTGCGGGCGATGGCGGTGCGTCGCGAATTGGTTAAAAACGGGGTAGTGCTGCGCGAAATTCGCGGCTATGGCGCACAAATGCCGGTGGCGGCCAACACCGAAGACGAAGGGCGCCTCAAGAACCGACGGGTTGAGGTGTGGGTGTATTAAATCC
>JBILYW010000236.1:0-5804 GCA_044377555.1 Pseudomonas sp. | reverse complement strand
GCCGGGATGGTCGCTCGTTACTGGCTTGAAAGCCTGGCGGGCATCCCTTGCCAGGTCGAAGTGGCGAGCGAGTTCCGTTATCGCAAAGTTGTGGTGCAGCCCGATACCCTGTTTGTTTCGATCTCACAGTCGGGCGAAACCGCTGACACCCTCGCTGCACTGCGTAACGCAAAAGAACTGGGCTTCCTTGGCAGCCTGGCGATTTGCAACGTAGGTATCAGCTCGCTGGTGCGTGAGTCTGATTTGACGCTGCTTACCCAAGCCGGTCGTGAAATTGGCGTGGCTTCCACCAAAGCGTTCACCACCCAGCTGGTTGGCTTGCTGCTGCTGACCCTTTCCCTGGGCCAGGTTCGCGGCACGCTGGAAGCGGGCGTTGAAGCACAACTGGTAGAAGAGCTGCGTCGTTTGCCTGCGCGTTTGGGCGAAGCACTGGCGATGGACTCGGTTGTCGAAAAAGTGGCTGAGCTGTTCGCCGACAAGCACCACACCCTGTTCCTGGGCCGCGGCGCTCAGTTCCCGGTGGCAATGGAAGGCGCACTCAAGCTCAAAGAAATTTCGTACATCCACGCTGAAGCGTATCCAGCAGGCGAGCTGAAGCATGGCCCTCTGGCACTTGTGGATAACGACATGCCGGTGGTTACTGTTGCGCCGAACAATGAGCTGTTGGAAAAACTGAAATCCAACCTGCAAGAAGTGCGTGCCCGTGGTGGCGAGTTGATCGTGTTTGCCGATGAACAAGCCGGTATGACCAATGGCGAAGGCACCCATGTGATCAACATGCCGCACATCCACGATGTGCTGGCGCCGATCCTCTACACCATCCCGCTGCAATTGCTGTCTTACTACGTGGCCGTGCTCAAGGGCACCGACGTAGACCAGCCGCGGAACCTGGCCAAATCCGTCACTGTGGAATAAATTCTGCTGCGACAATTGGTAGCTGTGGGTTTAGAGAATTAAAACTGTCGCAGGAGCCGGCTAGGTCTGTCCTACCGCCTCCTGCTTTCGCAACTGGCTGCGCTCCTGCCCTTGACCATCCAACGGGCCGCTCAGGCACGGTAAGCGAGGCTCCGTCCTTTGGGGATCCTCGCGCCTGATGGACGAACACTGAGCAAAAGGCGCGACTACAGGTGGAAATCGCCCGCAGCCTCCGGCTGGTAAAGCACTTTCCTTATCTCAATCCGTCGGGTCCGATCAGAAATTCGCCAGTCGATGGCGTCCCCCTCCTGATAGCCCAGGATGGCGGCGCCGATGTCCGAATACACGGAATGCTTCCCTGAGTTGCTGTCCGCGTCTTCAGGGTAGACCAAGGCCACTTCGATCTCTTCGTCGTCCAGCTGCAGCAAGGCCCTGGAATTCATCGTCACGACATTGCTCGCCACCTGCTGCGGCTTGACGACAATGGCTCGCTCAAGCTCATGTTCGAGTTCAACAACGGCCGGGCCTTCTTCGAGCGCGATTAGACTCTCGAGCCTGGCCTTGTCGATTTCAGTGATGTAGATCCTGCTGGAGTCGCCAATGGCACCTTCGCGCAAGAACTGGAGATAGCGCCCGGCCGTCATGGAAAATGACTTCAATGTCGGCGTTTCGCTCTCAAGCAGAAAGCCGCTGCGCAGAAAGGCTTTCACCGAGCGCGCGTTGTCCGGGTGAATCTTGGCGATGAGCTTCTTGGCCCGCATGTCGAGGAATGCCAGTTTCATGCCTTCGCGGATCGTGCGGGCGCCAAGGTTTCGGCCCCATTTGTCGCTGTCTCCGATGACCAGGACTATCTCGCAATTTGAGCCGGTCTTGATTAGACGGACAAAGCCCACCGGGGCGTCATGCCGGTCATAGGCCATGAAGAAGCGGCCGCCCTGGTTGAACAGATGAGTCAGGATCGGCAATTGAGTCCGATCGATGACTTGCTCGATGGAGCGGGAGACATGACGCGAATCGCTCAGATAGCAGGTGACGCGCTCATCCTCCAACCAATCCATCAGCTTCAGCGCGTGCGCCCGAGTAATTTCAGGGCACAGCGAAATGAAAGGCTTGTTCATCGTAACCACACTTATTTCTAAAGGTTGGAAGCCCTTCATGGTTATGGTCATGACGGTTCTTTCGGCAACCGGCTATTTTAAGACATAACGCGAGTAATGCCGAACCCGAACCAGTCAAACGCTCAAGCCTTGATGAAGCCGACTATCAGTCACAATGATCAGCGATGCATCGTTGTGCCCTTTAACCCGACCCAGAGGCCCCATCAAATGTATGTGGATGTCTTGTCATTACTGGGTGCAACAGTTTTAATCCTCAGGATTCACACCCACTCGACCCGCTCTGCGGGTCGAGTGGTTTCTGGCCTGTGGATAACGTAAGCAAGGAGGCGGCATGTTGTACACCAATGCGCTGAGACAACTGGATATGCAGGATATTTCGATTGTTTTGTTGTTGATCGAAAACCGCAGCGCCAAGCGGGTTTCAGAAATTTTAAATCTCAGTCAGTCGAGTATCAGCTACAGCCTGAAAAAACTCAGACACTGTTTCGACGACAAACTGTTCGAAAGCAGTGAGGGCGCGATGCAGCCCACAGCGCGAGTGCTGGCGATGAAGCCTTATCTGCAAAACATCATGCAGTGCATTAACCAGTGCGCCATAGAAGGGGCGGGGCAGAGCAGTGTGCCGCGCCAGTGGAATATCACGGCCCCCGAATACTTTGAAATTCTGATGTTGCCTATGCTGTTGCAGCAGGTGCGTTCAACCGGGCGCAACTGGTCGTTGAGCATGAGCCGTTTGGGCAAGGATTTGCCGATCAATGAGTTGCTGGCCTCAGACATCGATGTCTGTTTTGGCTTCGGCCCGGGGTATCACCAGCGGCACCCGTTATTGAATTACCGCAGCCTGAAGGAAGATGCGTTTGTGTGCTTGTCCAGCGTGCCAAAGCATCAACCGAAAACCGCTTTGGATATCGACGAGTTTTGTGAAACCCCACAGATATTTCCAACACCATGGTTGTCGGAAAAAAACATGGTGGATGGCTGGCTGGAAAAGCAGTCCCGCAGGCGAACTATTTTAACCCGTGCCAATTCCTATCATGCGGGGGTCAATATTTTATTGGCGTTACCTGCGCTGATCGTGGTTCCGGAAAAAATAGTGGCGACGCTAAATGTTTCACCCAAAATTAAAGTTCTTAAACCGCCAGTTGGTTTTCCGACATTTACTCTGGACATGATCTGGAGCCGAGAAAGAAATATCCACAGCGACTTTCATCAGCTGGAAGCGCTGATTGAAAAAATAAAAATATGATTTCAGCGGCGCAGTCCAACCTGTGGGAGTGTGGTGCGCTATACATCCCTTTGTTTATATCGCAAGGCGGTGTGCGGCCTTGAACTGAAAAGGAATATTCCATGTTTAAACATTTTTTCAAACCCGCCCGCACCAGCGCGGTTTTTTTATTTTCTTGCCTGGCGGCTTCTGTTGCCTGCGCCGCCGATAAAACCACCTACCCCGATGCTGCCGCCAGTGATCCCAAAACCATGGGCTGGATGGTCGGTGCGCCACCACCTCCTGATCGCATCGTGCGTTTTGCCGACGGCAGTTATTTTAAGTTCCCGGCCATGCGCTGGAGCGTTTCCAACTTTCGCCAATTGATGCCCACCACCAATGTTTCCCGTGGCCTGGGGGCTCCTGTGGCGCTGGCGCAGGCGCTGCGCACGGATATTGACGGTTTGACCTTCGTGCCTCTGGGCAGCAAGCAACCGATGACCTGGGAGCAATCACTGGCCGCGAATTACACCGACGGTATTGTGGTGTTGCACCGCGGAAAAATTATTTATGAGCGTTACTTCGGTGTGTTGAACCCCGAAGGCCAGCACGGCGCAATGTCGATGACCAAGTCGGTGGTGGGCACCATGGGGGCCATGCTGGTGGCCGATGGCACGCTGGATGCCAGCAAAAAAATCGCAGACTACGTGCCGGAGCTGGCTGAATCAGCCTTTGGCAACGCCACTTTGCGCCAGGTGCTGGACATGACCACCGGGCTTAAATACAGCGAAGATTATGCCGACCCGAATGCTGAGGTCTGGAAGCACGCGCAGGCGGGTAGCCCGCTGCCCAAACCCAAGGATTACACTGGCCCGCAAAGCTACATGGAGTATTTGCAGACGGTTGAACCCCAGGGCGAGCACGGTGAAGCATTCGCTTATAAAACAGTGAATACCGATGTGCTGGGTTGGGTGATTGCGCGGGTAACCGGAAAAAATGTCGCACAGTTGATGTCAGAAAAAATCTGGCAGCGTATCGGCGCTGAACAGGACGCGTATTTCACCGTCGACTCCATTGGAACGCCTTTCGCAGGCGGCGGCCTGAATACCGGGCTGCGTGATATGGCGCGCTTTGGCGAGATGATCCGCAATGATGGCCAGTATCTGGGCCAACAAATCGTGCCTAAAACGGTTGTGGATGAAATTCGTGCCGGTGGTGACAAGTCGGCCTTTTCCAAAGCCGGTTATGACCTGCTCAAAGGCAGCAGCTATCGCAATATGTGGTGGGTGACCCACAACGCCGACGGTGCCTTCATGGCGCGTGGTGTGTACGGCCAACGCACTTACATCGACCCCAAAGCCGAGATGGTGATTGTGCGTTATGCGTCCAACCCGGTCGCCAGCAACTCAGCGAACGACCCGGTGACCATTCCGGCGTTTGAGGCCCTGGCCAAACAGTTGATTGCTCACCCCGAGTGATTCTGCTGACGGGGGTGTGGGAGCGGGCTTGCTCGCGATCGCCTCACCCCGGTTTTTTCAAACACACCGAGTTGCCTGTATCGCGTGCAAGCCCGACTCCCAGAGGGTTTGCGCGCTTTATCAGGCAAAGATGAAGAATGCGTAAGCTGGACAAAAGTTTCATCACTTCTGCGATATCGTTACTAGATATTTCATGAGTGAGAAATTCCATGCGCGTCGATTTAGATGCCGAGGAGGAGAGGCTTGAGTCTTTGCCTCGTTTTCAAAGTGCCTCTGCACAGGCCCGCCAGCTCTATCAACTGAGTGTAGTGCTGGCGGTTATAGTGATTCTGGCGTGGGCGCTGGCCTTTTCCATAGGGCTGTTCTCATCTGAGTCGCTGTGGCCGGCGCTGCTCAATAACAATGCGGCTGCCCTGCTGGTGCTGGCGGCTGGTGCTCAATCGGCTTACTGGGTGGCGCGCTGGCGTCGCGACGCACTCAACCCGGTACCTGAAGTGCCTCAGGTCGAACCTGACGAACAGCCCGGTGGCATTGACCGCTTGAACCAGCGGATCAATACAGGTGCACAACGCCTGTTAGCCACGATCGGTCAGCCGGTGTTGTGGCTTGCTGGTGTTGGCGGCGCTGCGTGGTGGAGCGTGCAGCACATCTGGAGCCTGGCATTGCCGGGTTATGCATTGGGGACGTGGGGCAGTGTCGCGGCAGGTATCGCCATTTCGCTCGCGTTTTCGCTGCTGGTGTTCGAGCGTTATCTGGCGCAGCAGCAAGTTGCGCAATGGCCGGAAGCACGTTTGCTTGCGCCGTTGGTTCGTGTCCCTATCCTGACTTTTTTACTGAGTGCCGTGTGCCTGTTATTCAGCAGCGACGATGCGCTGTGGCCAGCCCGTTTGGCAGTGTTAACGGGGCTGCTGCCTGCCGCTGTGGCGGTTGAATTGATTCTGCGTGCGGTAGCGGCGTTGTTTAGCCCGCGTCGCGACAAGCTCGAACCACGGATGATTGGCCAAAGTTTTGTCGCGGGCATGTTGCGCTGGCCGCCTCAACCGTTGCTGGCGCTGCAACACGAGTTGCATAACCGCTTTGGTATCGACC
>JBILYW010000235.1:0-5806 GCA_044377555.1 Pseudomonas sp. | reverse complement strand
CCAGCAAACCCTCACCTTCGAGCACGCTGACAGCTGGAAGTACGGCGATAACTTTTTCTTCCTCGACCGTATTTTCTATAACGGTAAAGAAGACGGTAACGTTGGCCCGAACACCTATTACGGCGAATTCACCCCACGCTTGTCGTTCGGCAAAATCTTCGACCAGAAGTTTGAGTTTGGCCCGATCAAAGACGTACTGCTGGCCATGACTTACGAGTTTGGCGAAGGCGACACCGAGGCCTACCTGATCGGCCCGGGTTTCGACCTGAACGTGCCGGGCTTTGACTACTTCCAGTTGAACTTCTACCAGCGTTTCCCTGAAGGCAGCCGCGCTGGCAAAGGCGTATGGCAGATCACTCCGGTATGGTCCTACACCCTGCCCGTGGGCAACTCCGATGTGCTGATCGACGGTTACATGGACTGGGTGGTCGACAACGACCAGAATTCGCGCGGCACCTACCACGCCAACCTGCACTTCAACCCTCAGGTCAAATACGACCTGGGCAAAGCCTTGAGCTGGGGCGCCAAGCAGTTGTACGTAGGTGTTGAGTACGACTACTGGAAGAACAAGTACGGCATCGAAGACAGCGGTTCATTCAAAACCAACCAGGACACTGCAAGCCTGCTGGTCAAGTACCACTTCTGATGCACTGGCCTCAGCCGCGTTATCGCGCCTGAGGCACCTGCAGCAAACCGCGCAGCATCAGGTCCAGGCTGTCCAGCGCAGCCGCCAGGCGCTGCGGCGGGTCGTCGGCCTCGGCAATCCAGAACGACGCATCCATCAAGCCGCCCTGGATCAGGCGCGCCAACGCCTCGGGATCGGTGCGCTGGATCACCTGCGTGTCCATCAAGCCCTGCAGCATCGCCGCCATCGAAAGGCAGCACACCGACTGCGTGCTCTGCACGTATTGCGAGCCCAGCACCGAGGGCGCATCCCGTAACAGAATGCGCTGCACTTCGACTTGCAGGGCCATCTCCAGATACAGCCGGCACTGATCCTGAAATCCCTGCCACTGGCTTTCGGCCTGCTCAAGGACCTGCGCCAGCTGCGCATCCAGTTCGGCATCGATTTGCTGGGCCACCGCCTGAAACAAGCCCTTCTTGTCACCGAAATGGTGATACAGCGCACCACGGGTCAGGCCCACTGAAGCCGTCAACTCATCCATCGAGGTCCGGGCATAGCCCACCGAACCGAATGCCAGGCGTGCGGCTTCAAGCAGCTTGCCACGGGTTTCTTCGATCATTTGCGACCGCGCTTTGGGCGCCATGTCTGCCACCTTTTTTTGGGATACACGGCGTATGTTAATTGACATACGCTGTGTATGCGTATATTTCTACATACGCCGCGTATGTGGCGCGCAGAGGAACCTGTGGGAGCGGGCCTGCTCGCGATAGAATCGCCGCTCAATTCATTTGAACCGCATCGCGAACAAGTCCAGTCGTCGCACCGCCGCTCCCACCACTCAACTATATTTCCGGAGCTTGTATGGCTAACCCTTATCGCGAGATTTTCAGCGCCCCCGGCACCAGGGCTTTCAGCGGCGCGGGGCTGATCGCACGGATGCCGATTTCCATGGTCGGCATCGGCATCATCACCATGCTTGCGCAATTGCACGGTTCCTATTGGCTGGCCGGTGCCGTGGCCGCCACCTTTGCCCTGGCCATGGCCCTGCTGGCGCCACAAATCTCGCGCTGGGTCGACCGCTATGGCCAGCGCCGCGTATTGCCCGGCGTCACCGCCATTGGCGTCAGCGCACTGCTGGGCTTGCTGCTGTGCAGCCATTTCGCGGCGCCTGACTGGACACTGTTTGTTTTCGCCGCGCTGTCCGGCTGCATTCCCAGCATGCCGGCCATGGTGCGTGCACGCTGGACCGAGCTGTATCGCGGCACGCCCAGACTGCACACCGCTTTTTCGTTCGAGTCAGTGCTCGATGAGGTGAGCTTCATTATCGGCCCGCCGATTTCCGTAGGGCTGAGCGTGGCCTTGTTTCCCCAGGCCGGGCCGCTGGTGGCAGCCATCCTGCTGGCCATCGGCGTTACCGCCTTTGTGCTGCAACGCAAAACCGAACCGCCGGTACACCCACGCAGCAGCGAACACAGCGCCAGCGTGTTGCGCCAGGGTGCCGTAGTGATTTTGCTGCTGTCCCTGCTGGGGCTCGGAACGATTGTGGGCACCGTGGATGTGGTCAGCGTCGCCTTTGCCCAGCATCAGGGCCAACCTGCTGCTGCCAGCATCGTGCTGTCGATGTATGCCCTGGGGTCGTGCGTGGCCGGTCTGGTGTTCGGCACGCTCAAATTGAACATGCCGCTGCCCAGGCTGTTCCTGCTGGGCGCGCTGGCCACCGCGATTACCATGGTGCCGCTGATGTGGGTCGACAGCATCGCCACACTGGCTGTGGGCATGCTGTTCGCCGGAGTGTTTTTCGCCCCTACCCTGATTACCGCGATGGGCCTGGTGGAAAATATCGTCCCGCCCGCCAAACTGACCGAAGGCCTGACCTGGATGATTACCGGTCTGGGCATCGGCGTTGCCCTCGGCGCAGTCGTCGGCGGCTGGGTGATTGACGCTTACGGCCCCCGCACCGGGTTTACCGTGTCGCTGGCTGCCGGGGGCGCCATGTTGCTGTCCGCCGCGCTGGGTTATCGCCTGCTGCAGGACAGCACCTCGCCACGCAGCCTGGCGGCATGACGGCTTAGCCTTTGACGGTGCTCCAGACCTTGCTCGCACCCGCCACCACGGCCAGCACTGCCGCGCCGGCGATAATGCCGGCCACGGCGTTGAGCAGGGTCGGCACAATGGCTGACACCACGCTCAACCACTGCGTGCTGCTGGCCGCCACGCCTTCGATCCAGTGATGCACCGCCGGCACACCATGGGTCAGGATCCCGCCGCCGACCATAAACATGGCCGCCGTGCCGATCACCGACAGGCTTTTCATCATGTACGGCGCGGTGTTCAACAACCCGCGTCCAAAACTGCGCTGAAAACGCGGCCACAGGCCTTCGCCGGTTTTCTGGCTCAGGTACAAACCCGCGTCATCGAGCTTGACGATGCCCCCCACCAGGCCATACACACCGATCGTCATCACAATGGCGATGCCCGAGAGCACGACCACTTGCTGTATCAGCGGTGACTCGGACACGATCCCCAGGGTGATGGCAATGATTTCGGCCGAGAGAATGAAGTCCGTGCGCACCGCGCCTTTGACCTTGTCCTTTTCGAACGCTGCCAGATCGACGTCCGCACCGGCAAGCGACTCTTGCAAGGCCTGGCGCTCGCCATGGGTGTCGGCCTTGCGGTGCATAAAGGTGTGAGCCAGCTTCTCGAAACCCTCAAAACATAAATAAGCGCCGCCCACCATCAACAGCGGCGTCACCGCCCACGGCGCAAATGCGCTGATGGCCAGTGCGGCGGGTACCAGAATCAGCTTGTTGCGAAACGAGCCCTTGGCCACGGCCCACACCACAGGCAATTCCCGGTCAGCCCGCACACCCGAGACCTGCTGGGCATTGAGCGCAAGGTCATCACCCAGCACCCCGGCGGTTTTTTTGGCGGCCACTTTGGTCATCAGTGCGACGTCATCGAGTACCGCGGCAATATCGTCGAGCAACATCAGCAAACTACTGCCAGCCATAGAAAAACGTCCTTTGAGATTGAATGGCAACAAGCATAGCGCGTGCCAGCCTGAAAGCTGCAATCTTGAGCCGCTTGCAAGCCCGGTGCTACCATGCCCGACCGCCCAAGCAGGCAAGGACATATCGGGTTTATGAGCAGTATCCGCGAGCGTAATAAAGAACTGATTTTGCGTGCCGCCAGCGAAGAATTCGCTGACAAGGGGTTTGCCGCCAGCAAAACCAGCGACATCGCGGCCAAGGCTGGCGTGCCCAAGCCCAACGTCTACTACTACTTCAAGTCCAAGGAGAACCTCTATCGCGAGGTGCTCGAAAGCATTATCGACCCGATTCTGCGGGCTTCTACGCCATTCAATGCCGACGGCGAACCGAACGAAGTGCTGAGCAACTACATCCGCTCAAAAATCCTGATTTCCCGCGACCTGCCGTTTGCGTCCAAGGTGTTCGCCAGTGAAATCATGCACGGCGCGCCGCATCTGAGTGAAAAACAGGTCGAGCAGCTAAACGCCCAGGCCCGTCACAACATCGAGTGCATCCAGATCTGGATCGACCGCGGCCAGATCGCCCCGATCGACCCGCATCACCTGATGTTCAGCATCTGGGCCGCAACCCAGACCTACGCTGACTTCGACTGGCAGATCTCCGCCATCACCGGCAAGGCCAAGCTGGAAGACAGCGACTACGAAGCTGCGACCCAGACCATTATCCGGCTGGTGCTCAAGGGTTGTACTCCGGACTGAGCCCCTCTTCGAAACCTGTGGGAGCGGGCTTGCTCGCGATGGCATCACCGCGCACTCCAGAGGGACCGCGCCGCTTGCATCGCGAGCAAGCTGAACTGGTCAAGTAATCTTGGACACCGATTAAGGTTTCACGCCGCCAACTTCTCCTTGGCGACTGGTGACCGATAGTCATTGTAGCTATGCGGCCTGGTGATGTTGTAGCGCGATACATAGCGCTGCACATCCGCCCGGGCCTCATGTTCCGATCCGTAGCCTACTTCTGGCACCCACTCTGATTTCAAACTACCAAAGAAACGCTCCATCGGAGCGTTGTCCCAGCATTCGCCTTTACGGCTCATGCTCTGCCGGAGTCCATGTTTCAGCAGCTCATTTCTGAATTTATGGCTGGTGTACTGGCAACCTTGATCGGAGTGAAACAGTACGTCTTTTGGGCGCCCGCGTAGTTCAATCGCCATCCGCAGGGCTTCGCAGGTCAGCGTGGCATCGGAGATCATCGAAAATGACCAGCCCACGATCCGGCGAGCGAACAAGTCCAGAACTGCCGCGAAATACAGCCAGCGCTTGCCGACTTTGATGTACGTCACGTCCCCACACCACACCTGATTGACCGCCGTAACCTCAAACTTGCGTTTGAGCACATGCGGTGCCACCAAAGCTTCCACGCCGGGTGACTTGTACTTATGGCGCCGGCGTTGACGGCTGACAATGCCTGCTTCTCGCATCAAACTGCGAGCCATGAACCGCCCGACATCATGCCCGCCGGCTTGCAGTTGCCTGGCCAAGGTGCGAGCGCCCGCAGACTCTCTCGACGCCCTGTGGTGCTTGACCAGTATGGCCTTGAGCTTCTCTCGCTTAGGGTTCACTTTGCCCTGGCGCTGACGCCATGCGTAAAAGCTACTGCGGTTTACTCCGAACACACGACAACAATCATTAACGCCGTACTGCTCGCCCAGCTCACAGATCAACGAGAGTGATCTTTGGCGTCCAAAAGCAGGAGAGCACTGGCCTTTTTTAGGATTTCGATATCCCGGTCTCTTTGCCTGAGCAAGGCTTTAAGTTCCTGGATCTCTCGCTGGTCCGCGGTGATCGCCCTGGCTCCCACCGGAGTCGAGCCCAAGCGTTCCTTGCGAACCTGATCGACCCAGCGACGCAAGGCCGTAGGGCCAATATCCAAACTGGCACAGACCTCGGGAACCGACTGCCCCTCGTCCAGCACCATGCTGGCAGCCTTGAGTTTGAACTCACATGAATAAGATTTACGCATATCCAAACACCTCAGATTTGGGCGCCATCATAGCGCCCGATTGAGGTGTCCAAAATCATTAGGCCAGTTCAAGCCCGCTCCCACAGGGGCTTTCGTCCTTGTGGGAGCGTGGCTTGCCCGCGATGGCATCAGCGCGGTCAAGCAGAGTAATCGAGTCGCGAGTATCGCG